>JAISEQ010000396.1 GCA_031264045.1 Deltaproteobacteria bacterium | reverse complement strand
ATGGCGGCCTCCGCCTCGGACTCCGCGGCCACTATCTCGGCCACGGCCTCGGCCTGGTCGAGGCTCATCCGGTCGTTCAGAAACGCCCTCTCAGTGAACTCGCCGGGCCTGGCGAGCCTCGCCCCGGCCTCGAAGAGCGCCTCCAGGACCAGGCGGGGCACGACCCCGCCACCGTGGCACTGGATCTCGCAGGAGTCCTCGCCGGTAAAGGAGCCGGGCCCCGGGAACCACACGGCCATCGCGTGATCCAGGAGCCTCCCCGACGTCGGGGAGACCGCTCTGCCCCGGGAAAGCCTCCCCGGCACGGATGCCGGGTCACGGGCGCTCCGGAAGACTGCCCTGAGCGCCTCGAGGGCGCCTTTTCCCGAAAGGCGCACCACGGCCAGCGCCCCCGGACCGGGGGCGGTGGACACGGCGGCTATGAGGCTCCCCCCGCCGGAGAACGCCGCGTTCCCCCGGGCGGGGCCCGCCGCCGGCAACGCCGAAGCGCCTGCCCTTCGAGAAGCGTCCCCGTGCATGGCGGGCGGATCCGTCCCCTCCCGGAGAAAGGCGGGCGGATCAGCCCCCTCCCGGAGACAGGCGGGAGGATCCGTTCCCTCCGGAGGAAGGCCGGGGGGGGCCGTTCCCTCCGGTGTAAGGCCGTGGGGGGCCGTTTCCTCCGGAGGAATGCCGGGGGGGGCCGTTCCCTCCGGTGTAAGGCCGGGCGGGCCCGTTCCCTCACGGGGATGGCCGAGCGGGCCATGTCCGGTCAAAGCCCGGTCTCCGCGCAGGCGGAGTGCCGGTCCGGGGCCCTCACGCGCCCTCTCCGTCCATGTCGCCGTACCCGCCGTCCGGATCGGGTGCCGCTGCAGGCGCCTTCCTGTCGGGAAGTCCCGCAGTTATCCTGAGCGCGCGGCCGTCCGGATCCGCGTCCACGGTGATGTGCTGGCCGTCGATGATTTCCCCGCTCAGGAGCTTCATGGCCAGCGGGTCCATGAGCTCGGTCTGGATCGCCCGCTTCAGCGGCCTCGCGCCCCACTGGGGGTCGTAGCCCTCCTGGGCGAGCCACTCGGCGGCGGCGGGGGTGAGCGTCATCGTGAGCTTCCTCGCCTCAAGACGGCCGGCGAGGAGCCTTATCTGAAGTCCCACTATGCGCTTCAGGTCGTCCTTGGAGAGGGCTCCGAAGACCACCATGTCGTCCACGCGGTTGAGGAACTCCGGGCGGAAGTGGGCCTTCAGCGCCGCCAGCACCCTGTCCCGGACCAGATCCGGGGAGTCGGCGCCCAGGATGAGTTCCGATCCGAGGTTGGAGGTCATGATGACGACGGTGTTCTGGAAGTCCACCGTGCGTCCCTGGCCGTCCGTGAGCCTCCCGTCGTCCAGGATCTGCAGGAGGGTGTTGAAGACGTCCGTGTGGGCCTTCTCTATCTCGTCGAAGAGCACGACCGAGTAGGGACGGCGCCTGGCGGCCTCGGTCAGGTGCCCGCCCTCCTCGTAGCCCACGTAGCCCGGTGGGGCGCCTATGAGCCGCGAGACCGCATGCTTTTCCATGTACTCGCTCATGTCCAGGCGGATCATGGCGTTCTCGTCGTCGAAGAGGAACTCGGCCAGGCTCCTCGCGAGCTCCGTCTTGCCGACGCCGGTGGGTCCCAGGAAGATGAATGAGCCGATGGGCCGCTTGGGATCGCTTATCCCGGAGCGGGAGCGGCGGATGGCCTTGGAGACCGCGGCGACGGCCTCCCCCTGGCCTATCAGGCGCTCGGAGAGCCGATCCTCCATGTTGACGAGCTTCTCCCGCTCCCCTTCCAGGAGCCTGCCCGCGGGGATGCCGGTCCACTTCGAGACGACCGCCGCTATGTCGTCCGGGCCCACTTCCTCCTTCACAACCAGGTCGCGGGAGTTCTCGGCCATCTGGGCCAGCTCGCCCTCCAGCTTCGGGAGCCTCCCGTAGCGGAGCTCGGCGGCGAGGCCGAGGTTCCCCTCCCTCTGGGCCTTCTCGATCTCCCCGCGAACTTTCTCCGCCTCCTCGCGCAGGGCCCCGGTGCGCTGGACCGCGCGCTTGTCCTCCTCCCAGCGGGCCGTGAGCTCCTTCTCCTTCGCGGCCAGGGCCTTCAGCTCCACCTCCAGCTTGGCCAGCCGGTCCCGGGCGGCGGGGTCGTGCTCCTTTTTCAGCGCCTCGCGCTCCACCGACAGGGTGAGTATCCTCCGGCGGGTCTCGTCCAGATCCGCGGGCAGGCTGTCTATGTCGAGGCGGAGCCTCGAGGCGGCCTCGTCTATGAGATCGATGGCCTTGTCCGGAAGGAAGCGGTCGGTTATGTAGCGTTTGGAAAGGGTCACGGCCGCCACTATCGCCCCGTCCGTCACCGTAACCTTGTGGTGGACCTCGTAGCGCTCCCGGAGGCCCCGGAGGATGCTTATGGAGTCCTCCGCTGAGGGCTCCTCCACCAGGATGGGCGCGAAGCGGCGCTCCAGGGCCGCGTCCTACTCGATGTTCTTGCGGTACTCGGAGATGGTGGTGGCGCCCACGCACTTCAAGGCGCCCCTGGCCAGGGCGGGCTTCAGCATGTTGCCGGCGTCCAGGCTCCCCTCGGTCTTGCCGGCGCCTACTAGCAGGTGCATCTCGTCTATGAAGAGTATGATGTCCCCCGCGGAGGCCTCCACCTCCTTCACGACGGCCTTGAGCCTCTCCTCGAATTCGCCCCGGTACTTGGCCCCGGCCACCATGCCGCCTATGTCCAGCGACAGTATGCGCCTGTTGCGGAGTGTCTCGGGCACGTCCCCCGACACTATCCTCCTGGCCAGGCCCTCCACTATGGCGGTCTTGCCCACGCCGGGCTCGCCTATGAGCACAGGGTTGTTCTTGGTCCGCCTGGAGAGGACCTGCATCACCCTCCTGATTTCCTCGTCCCGGCCGATGACCGGGTCCAGGCGCTGGCGGCGGGCCTCGTCGGTGAGATCCCTGGTGAAGCGCTGGAGTGCCTGGTACTTCTCCTCGGGGTTCTGGTCGGTCACCCTCTGCTGGCCCCGGACCTCCTTGAGCGTCTGGAAGACCAGATCCCGCGTGAGCCCCCTGGACGCGAGGATCTGCGCCGCTGAGGTGGCGCCGTTGTCCAGGATGCCTATGAGCAGGTGCTCGGTGGAGACGTAGTCGTCCTTCATCTTCTCCGCCTCCCGGACCGCGAGATCCAGGGAGGTCTTGAGCTCCTGCCCGAAGTAGGTCGTGACCCCCGGCCCCGAGATCTGCGGGAGCCGGGAAAGCGCCTGCTCCAGATCGCCCGCCACCATGGACGCGGGGACTCCGGCCTTGTTCAGCACCGGCCCTATGAGCCCCTCGGGCTGCCGGATCAGGGCGAGGGCCAGGTGCAGCGGGAGGATCTCCTGATGGCCCTTCCGCTCGGCCAGCGTCTGGGCGTCGGAGACGGCCTCCTGGCCCTTTATGGTGAATTTGTCGAATCGCATGGCTGCTTCTGCCTCCGGTGGAATGACTCCAGGGAAAAAATAGTTCCGGCCGGCTCCGTTGTCAACGGCAGGGGTTTTCTTCCGGGCGGGGCACGGTTTAGTCGGCTGGCTGGATCCGGTGCCCCCTGGAGGATGGCGGGGAGGGACAGGGGCGGGGGAGGCCTGCCAGGACGTCCCGGGCCGGGAGGAGGCTCCTGCGAGTTGCGGCCGGTTACGGCAAGGGGGCGGTCACGGGCGGAGGGGAAGGCACCTCCGCTTCCGGGATGATGAAAGGCTTTTCCGGAAAACGGAAATGGGAGGAACGTCCGGTCGCTGCCTGAGGGGGAGGTGCGAGTCCGGACTCTGAGGCTGAACAATATAATGTGTATATTATTATCGTTTACATGGCATATAAGAATAAAAAAGAATAAAAAAATTATGTTTAATGAATATAAGTCTTTAGATAATAAAAATAATAATTTAAGATATATTAAATAATTAATTCAATAATAAAATCATAACTAAGATAAAAAGGCGAAATTTACAAATAAAAATAATTGAAATTCTATAAAATTGAATACATTAGTATGCTGTGTATTAATTCACGGGATGACAGTCAGGTCGGGCGGAGGCCGGAAGGCGCGGGAAAGGAGAGAGGGAGGCATGAAGGCGGAGAGGTGTGCCACCCAGAGAACGGGACCGTTCAAGATGGGGCCAAAAGCCTGGGCGGCCCAACAGAAACCAGGGAAAGTTCTCTTCAGGCCTGGACAGGCACGCGGCCTTGCCATGCCCCGAGCTGGGCGAGCCCCCCCTGCGATCTGGCAGAGCTCCACCATGTGAACGGATACAGTCAAATGGAATAATTTCAGGTAGGAACGCGTCCGGCTGGAGGCGGACCTCATCTCCCCACGCTTCCCGCTCTTCGCCTCAGACGCCTGACTTGCCCGCCAGTGAACGGATGCCGGAGGACGGATTCGGACAGCCATCCCTCGTCTCCAAAATACGCTGCCCCGCAACGCGGACATCGGCATCCGCATCGGGGAAACGCGGCCTGGCGTTACGGCAGTGTGCCGAAGGGAAAACTCAGCCAGTCGCGTCTCCGCGCCCGCGCGGTCTTCCGTCAGTTCTGCATGTACCATGTACCATGCCCCATGGAATCATTCATGACAAATTGATCATGGGGTAAAAAATTTTTGGATTATAGTAAAAAATATCACTACATTTTATTTAGTAAAATGCAGAATAAGTCTTCTGTTCCAGATATGCGGTTGAATTTCATGAATGTCACATCGGCGATTCCTCCCCCTCGGCAAAGGCCTGTTCCTCACGGACGCGCGGTTGCGGATGAGAATTCCCGTGGACGGTTGCGCGGTTGCGGATGAGGCTTCCCGTGGACGGTTGCGTTGGTGAATATCTGGTACTGTCCATTAAGGAATTGCAAGATCTTATCCGTTCATGAGCGGCAGGTATCGCGGGAACGGTAACAGCCAAAGTTTTCATTCACGGGATCCTAGCCGCGCACAGAATCTCTGAAGCCGGGGGATAGTGTTGCCGATAAAAGAAATCCTGATGCGGCGAGCGGGTAGTCCGGAACTGTACCAATCACAAATTTCGGTGGATAAATCAAATAATATATGTTGTAATATCGGTATTAGTGGATAAATTTTGCATATAATTTTCAGATTATATTTGCTTGTACTATTTTATTCGAGCGTGTTTCCCTGCACGTTCCGTAAGTTTCTTCCCTCCATCTGCGGAACTCCCGGGAGGATTCGGAAGTCAGGGAAGCGTTTTCGTCTCCTGGGAGGGCTCCAGGACAACCGCCTTCCCGTCACCGGTCGAGGCAGGAGTCACGGAAGATTTTTCTCGGCTTCTGAGGAGTCGGAGACGCGCGGGATCCCGACCGTTCCTGCTCATGGAGTCCGGGGCCGCCTGCCCCGGGCACGTCGGCAGATCCGCCGCCGGCTGCTCCAGCTTCCGTCCCATGCCTGAGCCAGCGCCCACCTTGAACTGCCTGGAGGGGCTTGCCGTGCGTTCGCGGCCCTTGGCAGGCTGTACCGGCTGGAAACCGATCCAGAAAGGGCGGTCCGGTCTGCCGGTAACCCCCTTCCGACCTTACGGATAACCTCCCGAGAGGCCCGGTCGGCTCTCGGGATGCGGCGGGCGGGACTGGGCGGGACTGGATGCGGCGGACGGGAAACTCGGCGGCATGCCGCGGCACGCCCGCCCGGACGTTTGTCTCGATGTCCGGCAGGGCTTCCATGCGCCTGTCGGTTATGAGCGGCGCGACCGGAACGGCTTCGCTCCGTCCGGCGCGACGGACATCCTTCCGTCCGGACGACCGACGCGCCGTCCTTCCGTCCGGGCAGGGCGGTTTTGGCCCCCCTGAGCCCGATCCGGCCCTTCCCGGAGATGGGTGCGGGGCACCGGCGGTGCAGGCGGGTTTTGATAAAGTAAAATAAAATCAGCGATACGTTGACAATTGCTCCGGGGGTGTCTAGATTAACATACGGAAGGCCCAGTCCGGCCGCTTGCCGCGGCCGCCGCGGGGCCGGGCGCCGCAGGACTGCGCGTCCCCCCGGCCTTCCTGGAAACATAGGTCCGGCAGACGGTCACTTCGTGTCTCCGCGCCGGACTGCACCTTCTTTCCGACGCGCCGGACGCCCGGGGCACTGATGCCCGGCGGGAGCCCCGGCGCGCGATACGGGGGGTGTCACCATGACGCATCCCATGCTTGAGAAGTTCGTCGCCTGCGCGGCCGACGCCAGGTCCGCGTGCGAGGCGCGGGCGCCTGTCCCGCACGCCTTCGCCCTGCCGCCCGAGCGCGGATACGAGGAATGCCATCCCTCGCTGAGGGCGGCGGCGGAGGCACTGGAGGCGCTCCGGGGGGCGAGATCCGTCTTCGAGGACCCGGTGCCCTACGCGCGGGGCATCGTGAATCTTATGAAGGCCTGCGCCGCCGAAGGGCGCGCGGGCAGGGTCGAGGACCTCTTCCACCGCCTCCCGCGCTTTCCCAGGATGGCGGACCTGGACGATCTCCTGGGCGACGGGGCGAGGGTCTTCGCGTCCGCGGCCCTGGCCGCAGGAGATCTCGACACCGCCGAACAGGCCTGCCGCCACGGATTCCCGGACGTTCCGGGCTTCAGGCAGGCGGAGATGCGCCTGGAGGCGGCCCTCCCGCTGATAGTCAGGCATCTCTCCGCTGGCGACTACCCCAGGGCTCTGAGCTTCTTCAGGCCCTTCGTGCCGGGCCAGTCGAACCCGAGCTGGGTGCCCCTCCCCGCCATAAGCGAGACCCCCGAGGAGGCCGGCGCAAGGCGGCGATTCTTAAGACGGCTCGCCGGGGCGGCCGGCGTCCTCTTCGACCATCTGGAGCGCGGCCTGCTCTTCCCGGAAATGGAGGAACTCTACGTCCTCCTGGGGAGCCTGGAGGGCACGGACGAGGTGCTTGAGCTCAGGCTGGGCAAGGCCGCGGCCCTGGTGCGGCTGGCGGTCGCCGCAGGCCGGTTGAGCGACGGGGTCCGCTACTACGGCGTCCTGAGCCTCCTGTCCTTCATGGAGGGCGCGGACGAGCTCATCTCCAGGAGCCTCCTGCTTCTGACCGAGGCGTTCAGGGACACCGGAGACGACTTCGCGGTGCAGAGGCTCATCTACGGGTACGGGATGTAGTCGGTTGGGGTTCCTCCCGGAAGCGGCCTCCCGCCCCGCGGACGTGAAGGGAGCCCCGGATTCCGGGAATTCGGCTGGGATCTGTCCGGAAGTTCCGGCAACCGGCAGGCGAGCCCGGATCGCGGCCTGCGCCGCCCTGCCTCTGCCTGCCTCTCCCCTCACGAGGCAGGCCGTCTCAAATCGTCTCTCTCCGGGACGGACCGTCAGGCGTCTTTCATGCCTGCGGCAACCCGTGCGCCTGCCCGTCTTACTCCTTCCCCGTTAAGGTCCTCCTTAGCCCTCCCGCCCGCTCGCTCCTTCACCGCTCATCCCGCCCGGTCGCTCCTTCACCGCTCATCCCGTCCGGGCCGCTCCGTCACCGCTCAAGTCCTCCTCCGGCTCCCGTCCGTGCCGCTCCTTCCCCGCTCAAGTCCTCCTCCGGCTCCCGTCCGGGCCGCTCCTTCCCCATTGAAGTACTCCTCAGCCCCCCCGCCGGTCGTTCCTTCCCCGCTCAAGTCCTCCTCCGGTCCATGGCCGGACCTCTGCCATCCCTATGCTCTGCTCCACGTTCCCTCATGTCCGGCCTGGGACGGTTCCGGAAGACTCTCTGCCGGACTTAGGTCGAGGGATCAGGCGGAAGTCCCTGCATTGCCGGCGGCCTGCGGTCCGGCCGGTCGGAAGGAGTTCCGAAGGGTCTGCCGCCGCCTCCGCCCTCTTTCCGGGAGCTGGCCGGAAAGGCCGGGGACGGGCTCCCGGGGAGGCCGCCGGAGGGTTTGCGGAGGAGCGGAGTCCCTTGCCAGCGCTGGATATAACGTGTATATTGGCCCGAAAGCCGCAAGGCTCGTCGACCGTCCCGAGAGCAACCCGCAGCCGTCCCGCCGCCCCATCTGTGGGCCGCCGGGGAGGCGCACTGGGGCTTCGGGGGCCTGGGGGGGCGTCAGAGCCCTTCCGGCGTCCGGCCCGAACGAAAGGATCCGCTGGGAGTCTTCCGAGGAGCTCCCGCCCCGGCATAACATGTCAGAAGTCAAGCCAGAGCAGCAGGCCGCCGATTTCCTGCCTGCGGGGTTCGACCCCATCCAGTCCATGCGCATCCTGACGGACTACCTCATCACCCTGGAGTCGTCCTACGACGACTTCCAGAAGAGGGTCTCCGTCCAGCAGCGCCAGGCGGAGGCCACCATACGCGCCATCACCAAGACCCGGGACGACCTGGAGGCGGAGAAGGAGCGGCTCACGAGGGATCTCCTGGTCATAACCAGCCAGGTGGAGGAGCTGGAGAGCGCCCTCCTCACCGCCAATCAGAAGGTGATGAACTACGAGAAGCAGTACAAGAAGCTCGTCAGGGACAACGAGGCCATGGAGGCCATACTGACCAAGAAGGAGAACGACAACCACTTCCTCCAGGCGGAGGTGGAGAGGATCACCAAGGACTACGAGTCCACCAACTCGAACCTGCTGGGAATAAATTCCAGGATGGAGGAGCTTGAGCGCAAGCTGGCCGCAGAGCGCACCCACACGTCCGTCCAGGAGAAGGAGGTCCGGCAGCTCTCGTCCTCCCTCTTCGAGGCCCAGGGAAAGAACAAGATCCTGGAAAAGAAGATCCTGGACCAGGAGAACCTGCAGGTGGACGAGATGAAGAAGCTCCACTCCCGGATAGAGTCCAACGCCAAGCACGAGCTGAGCCTTCTCCGCAAGAGGGTCCGCACGGCCCTCGGCCCCGAGCTCCAGGACATGGGCAAGTACGAGAACGACAAGCCCTCCGCGGAGCTCGCCAGCAACCTGAAGGCGCTCATGTCCAGGCTGATAGCCAAGCTCGAGCAGGTGGGATTCGATTTCGGCTGATGCCGGAACCCTGCCCCCGCTTTGAAAGCCCGGAGCCTCGTTGCCCCGGGTTTTTTTTTGTTCTCCAGCCTTCACGGGGAGCCCAACCGCTCAGTTTCCGGGTTCCGGAGGCCGCCCGTACCGTAAGGACTTCGGCAGGAGCCTCGGGCCCCGGCCCGGCTTTGCCCGCAGGACTGAGGCGTGCCCGGTGGGCTTCCGGCGGCTCCCCCGGTCCGGGGGACGCTGGCCGCCGCGGACGGATTGAAAAGCCGGGAAGGGGAGCGGTGCCGGAATCGCGGGAGCCCGCAATGCCTGCCGGACTCCGGAGCGTCGGTCGGCAGGCCGCCTGAAAGCCGATGTCCGGAAACCTGTCTGCCCGGCTCTTCCAGGTTCTTCCCGGCTCTTCCCGGGCACGGGAGGACTTTTTTCGGTCATGGCGGCCAGGCGGTTGCGTGGACCCGGAGTACTCACCGGTTACGCGGCCACAGAGACCTCGCCGTTTACGCGGCCCCGGAGGCCCCGCCGGGCCGGGGGGCAGGGAGGCCCCGCTGGGACGGCCCGGCGGCCCGCCGCGCCGGTAGACATTCGAAAAGGAAAGGCGGCGCGGCAGACCGGATTGATGGCCTGCCGCGCCGCCCGAAAGCCAGCCTCCCCGGCGGGGCTGCCGCCGGTCGGACCGGATCCCGCCTCGCTAATTACCTGAAGCGGCCGCCGCCTGAGCCTGCTCCTGGCGTTCCTGCTGGGCCCTGGCTTGGGCCTCGTTCATCTCGCGGACCTTGTCGTTGGCCCACTTCTGGGCGGCGGTCTCTGCCGCCTGGATCTCCTCGGCCTTCATGGTGCTCCGGAGCTCCTGGATGAAGGCCCCCATCTCCTGGTTGTTCTGGCCGAAGTTGACGGAGAGGATGGCCCACTGGAGAGCCAGCGTTAAGTTTGGCTTGTCGTTGTCGCCGGTGTTCTTGTAGTAGGCGGCGAGGTTCTTCATGGCGAGCCCGAAGCCCTGCTCCGAGGCCCTCTGGAAGTACTCCTTGGACTTGGCCATGTCCTTGGACTGGTTGTACTGGCCCAGGTAGTAGATGGCGCCCAGGTAGTTTATGGCGGCCGGGATGTCCCTCTCTGCGAGGTCGTTCAGGAGCTTGATGCCCTTGGCGTCGTCCTTCGGGACGCCGTTGCGCCCGTTCAGGTAGAGATCGGACAGGGTGAGCTCGGCCTGGACCAGGCCCGCCGCGCCGGCCTGCTCGAAGTAGCTCACGGCCGCCTTGGGGTCGGGGGTCACGCCCAGCTTGCCGAAGAGGTATATTTCGGCGAGCCTCAGGTAGGCCAGGGGTACCTTGAGCTCCGCTGCCTTGAGGTACCCGTCGAGGGCCTTCTTCCAGTCAGGCGCCGTGCCTTCGCCAACCTGGTAGGCGTAGGCCGTGTTGAAGTGGCCCTCGGGAACGTTGGCAGCGGCAGCCTTCGTGAACCATTCCAGGGACTTTCCGTAGTTGATGTCCTGCCCGAACTGGCCCCGCTCGTAGATGATGCCCAGGGTAATCATGGCTCCGTTGTTGCCCTGCTCTATCTGAAGCAGAAGTTCTGCCATGTACTGCTCGGGGGTGAGTGTCCTCACCTGGGGCTGTCCGTCCTCCTCGCCGGGAGGGGGCGCCAGCTGGCCCACGGCGGAGGGTGACGCGGCGTCCTGGGCGTCCGCCGCGGGCGCCAGGGCAAGAAGGGCGGCGACTGCCAGGGCGGCAGCGAGGGTGGTAGAGAGATGACGCATAGAATCTCCGTTAGGTTCCGGTCCCGGGCGGGTCCGAGTGATGCCCCTGAGGCCCCTGAAGGGGCCTGCGGGAAGGCCCCTGGCGGGCGGGGCCCCCTTCGGGGCAGGGGGCGGGCGAATTACGGGGAGTTATTCTATCCTCACACGTCCGGAAAATCAAGAAGACAAGCCAACAAGCCAACAAGCCAACAAGGAGAATATTGCCCCGCGTGAAAGGGCAAGTCGGCATGCGGAGGCAGACGGGGAGGGCCGGGCGGGATGCCTCCGGGGCGGGGAAGGCGGGTTCGGAAAGTGCGGGGAGTGATGACGGGAGGTGCCGCCGGGAGGGACGACGGAAGGGGGAGCTCCGGCGGGTCCGGGGGGGAGCAGGGAGGCGCGGGGCTCACGATGGAGCACACGGAGTGAACCGGGCATGCCTTGCCGGTTACCCGCATCTTGATAATGCGTTGCATCTTGATACTCGGGTGGTCCTTGAATTTTCCGGAGGCTTTCCTCGGCCAATGTCCGGACCGGCGCTGAGGGATCCTTCGGTCCCTGTCCCTGTCCGGAAGGCGGACGGTCGCCTGCGTACAGCTTCGGAGATATCCGGCGTATGGCCTCGGAGATATCCGGAGATCCGTTGTTGACAGGTCCCCCGGTGCCGGAATAGGGTTTTCTAGACAAGCGCTCGCTTGCGTGCCCTGTCCGGAGGGGGCCTTCGGGACTCCTTAAATACTGGGGGCCGTGGTCCTCGCGTCATCGGTGTCCCGGCTGGCACAGGGGGGAGCCGGTTGCCCGTGATGGCGGGAGGGGGGCGGGGGGCTGCGGATCAGAGACCGCATGTCTTTTTCAAGATGTGGCTCTCCCGGACGCGGAAAGTCCAGGGGCAGCGCAATATACCCTGTACTTTTGACGCGGACAGGACTAGACTGCGGACACGGCGTCAGCTTCCGGTCGCCCGCGTTCCGCCTCCTTCCCCGGCAGTTGCCCTGACGGGCACCTCTCCCGCCGGGCACCGGACAGTTGCGGGAAGACGGGCCGACGCCCGGGGCCCGGGCCGAAGGACTTGTCCCGCTTCCGCAGGCCCGTGTACCCCAGGGGGTCGCCTTCCTTCAGCAGGCCCCTGTCCTGCGGGGGCTTGCCATTTTTCCACAGGCCCGCTTCCCCTGCGGGCCGGCCTTTCCATCGGAACAGGCGGGAGAGGCGCCTGACCGGGTGGGGATCGTCATCGTAATCGTCGTCGGGGTCCGGGTCCCTGCGGAGCGGGAGGACTGCGGAAGCGAGTCGGGGGCTGCCGTCGGCGGAAGAAGTGAACCGCCTTCTCCCGGGAGCTTGCCCCGCCGGTCGGGGACGCCTCCGGGAAGATGGGAGACGCCATCTCTGGCGGTGCTTCCGACCGCGGGATCGGCAGTGAGGTTCGGGATCTTCAGCCGCTGCGGGCGGCGGCTTTCCGCCCCGGCACGTCCGGGACACAGGAGGTTCTAGGCATGGGCACGAGGTATCCCCCCAAGAGCTTCAGCCCCGGGAGCGAGAAGCTCTTCGGGGAGCTTGAGGCCTTTCTCCTGAAGTACGTGGACGCTCCCACCGCGAAGGGCGTGTTCGAGGACATGAAGATCAATCTGGAGGACATTGCGGACGCCGTCGAGCCCGGCAGGAACAACGCCGAGGAACTGGAGCGGCTCATAGCGGAGGCGCTGTCGGGTCTGCCCTGCATCATCAGGCAGATGAACTGGGAATTCAACGAAAGGGACGAATACGGCGAGCTCGGGGAGTCCTCCGATATTGAGGAGATGCTGGACGAGAACTGGGATTCCGACCAGTACGAGGTCCTGGACAGCCTTAACCTCATCATTACCGTTAACTTTCTCTGGGCGCGCGGGCATTTTCTGCCTCGGGCGCGGAGGGATTTCGGGATGGCCCGGTGGCTGGCGGACAGGAGGAAGGCCGAGCGCTCCGGGAGGCCCCCGGAAGGCGCCACGGTCGATTCCCTTCTCGCAGTGGCCCTTGAGGCGGCCAGGCACCCCACGGCCCGCCAGGCAATGGACGCCGTGAGGGACGCCCTGGGTCCGGGAGCGAAGTTCCGCCGGGCCGTGGTGACCGTGGGGGACATGGTCTACCGGAACCTCGTCGGCCGCGCCGGGAGGTCGTGGGCGAAGAGATCGAAGCGGCAGGCCGCCGGGGCCGGGAAGGCGGGGAAGGACGCTAAATCCGCCGGGCCCCGGAAGGCCGGGAAGGCTCGGGCGCGAGCGGCAGGTCCTGATGGTGACGCCGCGAAGGGGATCCTGTACCTGGAGCTCCGGGAGCCCCGCCTCCACCTGTTCGGAAGGGAATGGGAGGAGGAGGTGAGCTCCGCCGGCTGCCTCGCGGCCTCCGCCTTCGTCCTCCCCGGGCCCGTCGGGCGGCCCTCCGGTTCCGGGCCGCCGGCCGGGGGAAGAGGGGTTCCGGACGCGGCGGCGCCCACCGCCCCGCCCGCCGAGCGCGTCACCCTGGTGGGGAGCGACCTGGAGCTGTTCCGGAAGCTCGTCTGGGATTTGGCCCTGCGCCACGGCTACACCGGGCCGGAGGGCACGGTGATCCTTCTGGACGGCTCGAAGAGCGCCGCGGGCACGGGCTGGAACCTTTTCCGCGGGGCGAGGAGGGTGCTGGACTTCCGCGTGCTGGAGACCCGCGTCCGCGGCTTCGCGGAGGACGTCTTCGAGTGCGATCCCGACCATGACGTCTTCATTGGGAAGGGGGACGACAAGGCGGGGGAGTGGGCGGAAGAGCTGCTGGGCCGCCTGAGGGACGGCGGGGCGGACGAGGTCCTGGAAACGCTGGAAAGCTTCTGGTACCTTGACGGTCCCGACGAGATCGGGGATCTCGTCCGCTTCATCAGGCGCAACATGAAGTTCATGGACTATCCCGCCTGCTTCAAGGCCGGGCTGTACACGGGCGACGGCGCCCTGAAACGGCCTCCGCGGGGCGATCTGAGGGGCTGGATATTTGACGGCGCGGAAGTCTGGCACCGGAGGTCGGCCCAGGCCGCCGCGTGCCTCATTGACAGATATTGGAGCGGGCTGTGGGAGAGCGACGTGGCCGCCCCCTTCCGCTCCCTGTACGGCGGCGGCTAGCCGCCCCGCGCCTTCCGGGCTCCCCGTTACGGGCGACCGCCCTGCCCGGGGGATGTCCTTTTCCCGTCCCGCCCCATGTCCCAAGCGGGCGGATTCGGCGGCGGACGTGGGGAGCGGGCTGGGATGCCCGTCGGCGCGGGCGATTTCACGCCCCGGCGCGGCCGGGGTTAGGAGGTGACCGGCATGGTCAGGAAAAAGGATCCGGACGTTTATCGGCGCCTTGAGGCCAGGAGGATCCTCGGGGACATACGCGGGCTCCTCGACGAATGCCTGAAGCTGCCGATGGCGGACCTTTTTTTCGAGTCCGTCAGGATCCAGGTGTTGAGCATGATGGATATCCACTCCAGGGTCAGTCCTGAGTGCCCCGACATGGACAGCTACTTCGAGGAGATACTCAGGATCCATGCCATGCTCGAGTCGGAGTTGGAGAAGGAGCCATGAGCCGCGTCGGGGGGACGGAGGGACGGAGGGACGGGGAGACCGCGCGGTCGGGGACGGCGGCGGTACCTCAGGAATCGGGACGCCGCCGATGACGGCGAGGACCTGGACACGGGAACTCAGGCGGCGGTGACGGTGAGGACCTCGTGGAGGACTCCGGATATGGGGACGACCACGGCAGGGGCCTCGGGAATCGGGACTCCGACGACGGGGAAGATGGCTGCCGGGATTTCGGGAACGGGGGTTCAGGCTTTGGGGACGAACTTGGCCGTGACCTCGGGGATGAGGACGGAGATGGTGAGAGCGCGGGATTTCCCGCCGCTGTTTCGGGAGGGACATGCCCCGGGGGCACGTCCGGCTTCCTGCGGGAGAAAGCCATGGTGATCGTCAGACGCGGGGGCGCCGCCCCTCCGAACGGGCGGGGAGCCGCCGGAACCAGGAAGCCCGCCGGCACAGCGGGTCTCCCGAAAGGCGCCTCGGTCGATTCTCTCCTTTCGGCTGCCCTTGAGGCGGCGCGGAACCCCACCTGCTCCGAGGCGGAGGCCGCCTGGAACGCCGCTGGCGGCGGAGGGGGCCTGAAGCTCCGCCAGGCGGTGGACGCCGTGGGGGGCATGGTCTTCCGGAATCTTGTCGGGCGCGCGGAACGCTCGTGGCACTCCCACGGGATTCTGAAGTCCCTGGGCTCAGGCAGATCCCGCC
The DNA here is from genome assembly GCA_031264045.1 of Deltaproteobacteria bacterium. Lineage (GTDB taxonomy): Bacteria > Desulfobacterota > Desulfarculia > Adiutricales > Adiutricaceae > JAIRZX01. Next base: position 2,028 of record JAISEQ010000396.1, on the reverse strand, counting down.
ACCTGGAAAGGGAGCTGGCCCTGTGGTCCTGCCAGGACAGGAGGGATCCTCCCGTGAGCGGGGCCCTCTACCTGGAGCTCGGGTCGCCGGGTCCAGTTCCGGCCGGCGGCGAGGCGGGGGACGGGGAGGGGTGCTTCACCGCCTCCTCCTTCATCATCCCCTGGGTGCCGGACCCCGCTGATTTGCTCCATATGGGGGTCGACGAGTTCGAGAAGGTCAAAGCGGCGAGAAAGGCCTTCGAGTCGGGAGAGCCACATGCGCCCGATCACCTGACGGTGGTGGGGACCGATCAGGAGCTGCTGCGGAAGCTCGTCTGGGATCTGGCCGTCCAGAGCGGCTACACTGAGCCCTCGGAGACTTACGTCCTCATGGACGGCTCGAAGGCGGCCGCCCAGTTCGCCTGGGGCCTTTTCCCCGGGTCAAGACGGATAGTCGACTTCCGCGAGCTGGAGATCCGCGTCCGCCGCTGCGGGCAGGCCATCTTCGGGACCGGTCCCGGCGCGGAGCCCAACGGCGGCGGGTCCCGGGGGGACAGAGCCCGCGGGTGGGCCGTCGCGGCTCTGGCGCTGGCCGGCGACGGCGCGACGGACAGGCTGGCGGAGCTGGTGCTCTCTTCAGCCCGCGCGAGCGGGCACGCCGAGGCGCGGGATCTCTTGAGATTCCTGAAGACGAACGAGAAGTTCATGAACTACCCGGCTTTCGTCGGCAAGGGGCGATACATAGGCGACAATGTCCTGAGGCGTCCCCCCAAGGGCGATCTGCGGGGCTGGACCGCGAACGGGGCGGACGGCTGGAGCGAGAAATCCGTCCAGGCGGCGGCCGTCCTGATTGACAGGCTCAGGAGCGGGCGCTGGGACCGCGACGTGGCCGCTCCCGCGCGGGAGCGCTTCGGCGGAAAGGGCTAGTTCGGCCCCTGACGTCACCTTCCCGGAACCCGGGGGCGGCGGGAGGGCCGGGCGGTCGGGGAGGCCCGTACGGGGGGAGGTAATGGAGACGGCGACGGGAGGAGGGGTGCCCTGCGGGTGCCGGAAGCGGGGGACGCGCGGCGCGGCCCGAGCGGACTGGCAGTCCCGCGCGGGGGTTTCGCGTCCCGGAGCGACCTGGGAACGGAGGTGCGGGGGAATGGCGGTCAACGGTTATCTGGACGGTTCCCGGACCCTGAATGTCCGGGAGCTCTTGGGCAAGATAGAGGGGCTTCTCCGGGAATGCCAGGAGATGCCTTGCCCCGATGCCCTTTTGGAGGGCGTGAAGGGCGAGGCGGGGAGCCTGATGCGGATCCCTTGCTCTCCGTCGCGGAAGTGGAAGCGTTACTGAACCGCAGGCTGCGCCTGAAGGAGCCGGCCGGGTTCAGGCCCCCTCCGCTCGCCTCGGACCGGGACCGGCACGGTATCGCGGACGGGGAGGACGGGGAGTGCGAGGAGGACGGCAGGCTCCGGAATCTTCGGCTGGGGCTGTGGGGCGGGGGGCTGAACCTTCCCTGCGAGGAGCCCCCCCCACCTGGGAGCGAGGACTTCGTACGGCAAGGAAGCGGAGGCCCCGGCGCGCGCCTGGCTCCCGAAAGCGGCGGCTCCCGACGCGTTTCTCGCGGCCGCCCTGGAGGCGGGACGGAACGGGGAGTTGGACAGTGCCGAGGACGCCTGGCCGGAGGCGGGCGGCTCCGACGTCGGCCAATTCCGCTTGGCCGTGTTCGCCGTGGGGGCCTGGTGTTCAAAAACTCCGTCTGGGCCGCCGAGAGGGCATGGATAGAGCGGGAGGAGTCGAGAGCGGAGAAGGCCTGGAAGGCCGAGCTGGCCTGGAGGGAAGGCCTGTCCCGCCATGAGCCGTTACCGGCGCGCGCTCCGGGCGAAACTGTACCGGAACCCTGCAGCGGCTAACGTGCCGCGCTGTCAAAATTAGGCTGAAATATGCGCGAAAGGTTGGAACACCAGGCCTGTTCCGCATTATTCCGAAATCTGGAATCTCGAATCCGGAACGGCCGTGGCCGCCCGCCGAACGGCCGTGTCCCCCCTGCCGAGGTGCAAGGTCCCC
>JAISEQ010000321.1 GCA_031264045.1 Deltaproteobacteria bacterium | reverse complement strand
GCCGAGGAGAGCGCCAGATCCAAGAGCGAATTCCTGGCCAACATGTCCCACGAGATCCGCACCCCCATGAATGCCATAATAGGCCTCACCCACCTGCTCCTGCAGACCGAGCTGGACCCGCAGCAGCAGGAGTACGCCGAGAACGCCAACAGCTCCGGGAAGGCGCTCCTGGGCATAATTAACGACATCCTGGACTTCTCCAAGGTCGAGGCGGGAAAGATGACCCTGGAGTCCATACCCTTCTCGCTCTCGAAGACGCTCGCCGACATCGAGATGATGTTCAGGGACAAGACCGCCGGGGGCGTGAGCCTGGTCATCCGGCAGGACCCCGGGGTCCCGGACTGCCTCACCGGGGATCCCCTGCGCCTGAGCCAGGTCTTCATAAACATAGTCGGCAACTCCTTCAAGTTCACCAAGGCCGGCTCCATCACCGTCTCCACCAGGCTGGCCTGGGCCGAGGAGGGCGGCGGCGCCGGGGACGGGAAGCCCTGGCGGGCGAGGGTGGGCTTCACGGTCCGGGACACCGGCATCGGCATGACCCCCGAGCAGTCCTCCAAGCTCTTTCGGGCCTTCACCCAGGCGGACACCTCCACCACCCGCCAGTACGGGGGCACGGGGCTGGGGCTCACCATCACCAAGCGCCTGGTGGAGCTGATGGGCGGGACGATATCGCTCACGAGCGAGGTGGGCGTCGGCACCGAGGTGGCCTTCGACTGCGTCTTCGACGTGGACGCCGCCGCCGAGGCCGAGAGGGCCAGAGCCGCGGCTGCCCCCCCCGAAAGGCGCAGGGCCTCCGGCCGCAGGGGCCCCGACGGCGCCCCGGACGCGGCCCTGAACGGCCACAGGGTGCTCCTGGTCGAGGACAACGACGTGAACGTCCTGGTCGCCCGCTCGCTCATGAAGAAGATGGGCCTGGTCGTGACCGTGGCCGAGAACGGGGAAACGGCGCTGAAGAAGCTTCAGGAGGCGGACGTCGAGAGGCCGGGCGCTCCCTTCGACGTGGTGCTGATGGATCTCCAGATGCCGGTCATGGACGGCTACGAGGCCACCCGCCGCATCCGCGCGAACCCCGACTACAAGGATCTCCCGATAATCGCCATGACGGCCCACGCCTTCGCCGAGGAGCGGGACCGCTGCCTCTCCATCGGCATGAACGGGCACCTGTCCAAGCCCATAGACGTGGCCCTGCTCACCCAGACCCTGAAGCAGTTCATTGCCGCCGGGGCCGCGGGCGCCCCCGTCGGGCCCGTCTGAAACCCCCATCCGCCCTCGCCGGCGCCGGGACCGGCCCCCGCCCAGGGGATCCCGTTCCAGCCCAGCCTGCTCCCCACATCACGGATCCCGGCCCGTCAGGCGCTGGGCCCCCGGCTTCGGACGGGCATCCCGGTCCCAAGAACAGGGAGGGCAGTCCGGCTCCCCGGGGATGCCCCGCCGCCCTCGGCCGACAGGCGCGCCGCCTCTCCCCCCGAAGCACGCGACCGCGAAATGATGCCCGGACGCTCCCTGCCCGAATCCGGGTTGGAAGCCGGGCGGTCGGAAAGGCCGCCCGGCGCGGGAGCCCGCCCCGCCCTGAGGAGACTCCGGAGCCCGGAGACCTTGGAGAGCCAGGAGAGCAAGAAGAACAGGGAGAGCAATAAGAGCCCTGAGAAATCCGCAGTTCCGGGGGCAGGACATCTAGATTACCTGGACGTCCGCCTTTGCAGCGGCCGGGGATTAGGGATATAATTCCCCGCGAGGGACGGTCGGCTTTCCAGCCCCGCCGCGCCCTCCCGTCCGATCGCCACCGCTCCTCATGAGCCCCGGGGCCCGCCGCCGGGGGCCGGTGGCCTGCGGGCTCGTCTGCCGCCCCTGGGCATCGCCCCCACGGGTGGCCGCCGGAGGGATTTACCATGGGACTGACCCTTGACGCCCGGAGGCCCATGGCGGCCCGGCTGTTCCGTTTCGCTCTCCTGACCGGGCTCGTCTTCTGCCTTGCCCGGCCCGCCGCGACGCTCTCGGCCCAGGAGGGGGGGCGGGACATAAATCCGGCCTTCATCGAGGAGCTCCGGGGCCTTGCCGACGGGGGGGACACCGAGGCGGCCTTCGCCCTCGGCTCCATCCTCTTCCTCGGCCACGAGGCTGCGGGCCAGGACGTGGCCGGTGGGATCGCGTACCTCGAGAAGGCCGCCGCCAAGAACCACATGATGGCCATGAGCTTTCTCGGGGACATCTCCGAGAACGGCTCCGGCGTTCCCCGCGACCTGAGGAAGGCCGTCCGCTACTTCACCAGGGCCGCGGACAAGGGCGACTCAGAGGCCGCCCTGGCCCTGGGGAGGCTCTACTTCCTGGGGAGCGGCGACGTCAAGGCCGACAAGAAGAAGGCCTTCAAATACTATTCCCAGGCGGCGGCCAAAAACCTCCCAGAAGCCCAGCTGATGCTGGGCGGCATGTACGAGGCCGGCGAGGGCACGGCCAAGGACAACGCGAAATCCTGGCAGTACCTGCAGATGGCCGCCGACAACCCCGGCGACGACGGCCGCGGCGCCCTGGCCGCTGGGGACGTCTACGTCTCCGGCAGGAACCCCGAAGTCCCGCAGGACTTTGAGAAGGGCCGCCAGTACTACCGCAGGGCAGCTGCCCTTAAGGTTCCCGAGGCCTCCGAACGCCTCGCGCTCCTCGATCAGGCCGGGACAACCGGGACCTCCAAGTAGTCGGGCCCTCCAGGCAACCTGGCCCTACGACGGTCGGACCTCCGCTGCCTAACCCTCCGGGCGACCGGGTGATGCCTTTCCGCGCGGCTTCCGGCCCGCCCGCACGGCATCGGCCCGTTTGCCGACATCCCTCTTCCCCGTCCCCCCCAGCGCAAGACGCTCCCCTTGCCAGGACGCCTGCCCGGCCCCGTTGGCAGCAACCCTCAAGACCCCTCGGAGGCATCGGGCCCGCCCCACCGGATCCGTCTCTCCGCCCCTCCTCACGTCACCCCGGACATCCGCTTCCGGCCCCTGAGACCTCCTCTGCCCGTCACGCCAGCTTCGACATCCGGAACCAGGAATTTATGAAAATATACTTCGCCGGTCCCGACATCTTCCGTCGGGACTATCCGGCCGTGGTCGCAGAGATTCGCGGCCTCTGCTCCGGCCGCGGGATAACCGCCCTCGTCCCCGAGGACGACGGCCTCGCCGATGCCAGGGAAATCTACCGGAAGAACATCGGCTTGATCCGCGAGGCGGACGGGGTAATAGCCAACCTCGACCCGTTCCGGGGGCCGGCGGAGCCGGACAGCGGCACCGTCTTCGAGGTGGGCTTCGCCAGGGCCCTGGGCAAGTGGGTCATAGTCCGCCTCACGGACGGCAGGACCTATCACGAAAAGCTCAACGGCACGCCGCAGGGCCCGCAGGCCCCCGGCTCCCTGTGCCCCGACGGCACGGCGGTCGAGGACTTCGGCCTGCCCCTGAACATCATGCCGTATTTCGCGGCGGACATCATAGCTCGCACGCTTGCCGAAGCCGTGGAGAAGGCCGGACCCCTGAACGACCGGCATGTTCCGCTGGCCTGACCTGGAGGTGCCGAACCCGGGCTCCCATCGCGCCCGGGGGAAACCCGCGCCCGCCACGCCGCAGCTCCGTCCCGGTGCGGCATGTTATACGGAACCGCCGAACCCTCCCGCCGCACGGGCCACCTACGGCGACTCTCCGGACGTGTCCCCGGACCGCTTGAACAGGGAGTGCTTCAGCCGCGTCCGGCTACGGAAACGATGCCGGCGATTTTCCGAGGGACAGCCTCAATGACAATTCGGACGCTCTGCTACTGATGCCGGAGAATCCTGGAATATCAGAAAAATATCCTCATCGTTTCCTTATGATGCTGAAAATTGAAAATGATAAACAGGAGCTGCAACGGCACCTGCACAACCTTCCGAAATACGTAAGCTCCCGGCCCCATTCACCATCCCCGCAACAGTTACTCGATATCCGCGTCAGAGACAATATTATAGATCTTTTACCGTGAGAGCAACTTCTTTTGAGTCAAAAAATTTTGCTGTCAACGTCAGATACCCAAATTATATGACACGGTTCATATGCAAGACATGAGTTAGTGCTATGACAAGAGTCAATAGATGCACCAGTAGCGATATATTCAAAAGTTACGAAACATGTCTCCGACATCTAATCCGTGAACAGGCTGATACGTCCGTCACGGAAAGCCTTTTCCAGGCTGGATGCTGGACGTTTTGCTCAGACGTAAAGAGTGTTGGGAGTCATAGTTTATCTGGTCATAACATGATTAAGCGTTTGTCCTCGGCTAACGCGAATCCTGTCAACGATATATATTCCGGCAAATTTCTCTAATTCTTGATTTTTATGATATCCCATCCAGAAAAACGGAAGATAAAGATAGTATTCACCGTCAGGAACACCAGTAAAGATTGCGTGCCCTTCAGAGTTACAAACTTGCTTCCGACCATAATTGGTTATAAAATCTTCCAAAAACTTAACTTTGTCCGTCCCCACATCTTCCGATATATTGTTAACCGTACGTTGACCTGATTCTTCCGAACCTGTTATGCCTGTTATTAAATCTCGAGTAAATCTTGAGACTGGCCAAAGGAAAACTTTCATTCCATCGCATGAAACTATGTCATCGCCTTGGTTCAGCAGAAATGAATGCACGTCTATTGTGTTGTTTCCGGGTTGATTGATATATTCGTTTTCAGATGCTACAAATATGTCGGTATTGAGCACGATGGTCTGGCCGCAAGCCGCACTTACTGCCAACAGCAGAACAACTGAAAGATATTGGGGCAAACGTTTCATGGGAACACCTTATAGGGGCAAGAGGGATGAGAGACGTCTACGGCTCTGATTGAGCCTACCACCCCTGCCCCGCGCTGTCAACACGCGCGCGAGCCAATATTTGGGGCTATTATGGCACATAAGCCCCTCGTTTTGAAACATTATTGTCTGAAGGTCAAAGATGCCTTTCACGTATTCCTCTGCCCGCGTCCTCAAGTTCGACGGCGGCCATGCCGGCGCGGAAGTCGGCCCGGGCGGAATGACGTGTCAGTGCGCACCACCGAACCTTCACGGCGACTGGTCCGGAAGAACAACTCGTTGACGCTCCGGTGCCGTCTGTACCGCCACGGTTGAGGGCATTGACACCAAGTTCAGCAATAACACTGAAACTATACGATTTATCCAGGATTTATGCCGCATGAATTCCAGGACAATGTTTCGAAAATTTTACCGGCATCTTTGAAGAAAAACGTTTTTACACTTAAATCAACATCAGAGTTGAAGAGGTTCCGCAATGGAGGCTAGTCTTTGCAGAAGACGGAACATCCCGGTCGTGGCCGTGCATCACATGTTTTTCGTTTCTGCCTCCGCATGGTGATTCCTCCTTTTCGGCTTGCGGATGCTTGCGGCTTGCTTTTGATACCTTCCGTGCTTCCGTGCTCTTTTGGTGCCTTCCGGGAGACGCGGAGCTACATCTGTACGATATTGGAGGCATTGCCCGCCGCGCTGCTTATCAACGGAAATCCGTTTCGCGGGAACCGACCGCGGCCCGCTGCCGCACTGGGCGTTTTTCGTGTTCGGTGTCCCGACGGCATCCGCAGCCGCCACCGCACCGGGACTTTCAGAAATAGGCGGCAAGTCAGCCGGAAGCCGCAGTACCGACAATGACGCGCGCAAGCGGCTCCAGAGCATTTCCAGAAATGTCTGTAGCCCGGGGGCAGTTCAGTGCCGGGCGGAGACGGGTCGCCAGACCTGGAGGAGAGCGGAGCGCTCAGGGTTCAGGGCGCGGACCCGAAGCCAATTCGGCTCAGAAGTCACGATCCTGATCGGATATAGCCGGTACCATAAATGACGCTACCGCAATAAGTCGCCGGGAGATTTCTGATGGTGAAATGGATGAGTCTATGGCGACCTGAAATGGGGGTATGGCCCAATACATTTAACTTAAGATACCATCTATGATATAATACCTCCAGATATGACTTCCTGAGTCTATTTCAGCCTGGAGTCATCTAGAGGAGGTTTCCGTGGCGAGGACGAAAAAGGACATTCCTGGGACCAACAGCATTCTTCATTACCTTTCTATTGGTTATCTAGCTTGCTTATACCCTATGTCGAATATTAATAAGATTTTACAGAGCCTTGATAAAAGTAGTCAACGAATTCGATTGTTACCTGCGGAGTTAGTTGTTTATCTTGTGATTTGCATGTGCATTTGGCGTGAGCCCCGCCAGGACAAGATATTAAGAATTATAACAGAAAGCGTAAATTTCATTTCAAACGGAAAAGCTGTCACAGTTTACCCTTCATATGCAGCAATTTCTCAAGCAAGAGCAAAGTTAGGTTCAGAGCCTTTAAGCGAATTAGCGGACCTATGTCTTCGTCCTCTAGCTCCAATCGGACTCCCGGGTGCATGGTATAAGGATAGACGATTAGTAGCATTTGATGGAACTACATTTGGTGTACCAGACGATGAAGAAAATGCTGAATTTTTTGGGTATCCAGGTGTTTCTAGAGGTGATGCTGCTTTTCCGCAGGTGCGTGTGGAAGCTCTTGTGGAAATTGGAACACATGCAATAATTGCGGCCGAAATGGGACCATACAAGACTAGTGAAATTGCCTTGTGTAATCAAATAATTGATAGAGGAAAATTACAGGAAAATATGCTTTTGTTGGCAGATCGAAACTATTACGGTTATAAACTATGGTCTAAGGCATTAGACACCAATGCTGATTTACTATGGAGAGTCAAGAAAAATTTAATTCTTCTTGTGGAAGATTATCTTCCAGATGGATCATATTTAAGTACAGTTTATGATAGTAATAATAAAACTGCTCCTGGTTTACAAGTTCGGGTAATTGAGTATAAGCTGAAAAACAATCAAAAGGAAAGATATCGTCTGATCACAAATTTAATTGATCATGTCGAAACTCCAGCTTTAGAGTTAGCTAACTTATATCACGAAAGATGGGATATTGAGTTATGCTTTTCAGAAGTTAAGACTGAGCTGTGCGCACATAGTTCAAAATATGCAACTCCAATCAGAAGTCGCCGACCTGTACTGGTTTTGCAAGAAGTTTGGGGTCTTATTTTAGCTCATTATGCTATTAAAAGTCTCGTGGTGAAAGCAGCTATCTTGAAAGAATATGATCCAGATGATATAAGTTTCTCAAACGCTGTTGAAATTGTTAGACGTAAAATGCCGCACTCTGCGGCTTCCCTCCCCTCAAGCTAAGCCATCGAAAAGATGGAACAAGAGGATGGATTCAATATGGACTATCCCAGTTCTTGATGAAATTGCAAGCCGCAAAGTTTGTAGTAGTCGCGGAAAATCCAACCCCAGAGGAGTCAAAACTAATACTGGTCGATATAGAGTTAGAGATCGCGGACAACCATTAAATAAGATAGTCAAACACAACTGCATTATAGTAAAGTCGAAATCAAAACGTTCAAAAAGGGTACCTTCTACCCGGAGCTAGTCAGACTTTGATTTTTCAAACAGGCATATATCTCAATCAAATTGTAAAGTTTCACGAAATGAACTCTTCAAACTCCATCAAGCAAAAAATCTAAACACTTTACACCTTTACAATAACCATAATTTAGAAGTTTTATAGGTTCTGTTCAAGTTTTCATCGATTCTTAACTTACATGTATTGGGGTATGGCCAGTCACAGCACTCAATATCTGGTGCGTTTTTAACTTTTTCTCGGCCTCCCAGACCCCTCAGACTGGGAGACGCAAACTGTCCCGTATTGCCTTACAAACTAATTACGGTTCATTCATATATAAAAAATACCTTAGAAAAATTTATGAAGTGAATTTGAAGCAGACAGCACGAGTTGGCGAAAACGCAGGCATAATTTTAACGTAAAATATGAACCCAGCCCAAATGGCAGGCTCAACGGGCGTCTCGCGAAAACGCCATATCGGGCAACTCCGCCGCCTCCGGCAACGTACAGCTCCCGTATCCGCCGGGGCTCCCACCGTATTGACTCGTCCGGCGTTAATGCGTATCGAACGGCCCATGTTCCCTCGATATCCGTGGAAGGGAAACATGTCTGGAGCAATGTCTGCTGCCGCGTATGCGGTAACATGACCGCATCATGGGAGATATCAGATCACGGCATGCGCATGTCAGCAGGACGCGTATGAATCATGATTCCCCTATTGCCGTTCTTCCGTCAGCCATTTACCGCATTACCTGATACTGTCCATAATGAAACGGGTCCGTACGGATGTGAGATTATAATCGCATCAGGTTTATCGGTTTCATCCCGGTTGACACAATGACGGTATTATGATAACAAACTCGTGTTCGACTTATCCATCCGGATCGGTGGTAAGCCAGTGCTCACACACAATGGTTCCCATGTCGCCGCAATCCTGGCAGCACCGCTAACTTGCGGCCCTGCTGAGGCTGAAGACGGAACAGAAATATCTGTCCACAACAGATCGATCCTTTCAGGAAATCAAACAGGAAAATTTTCTTTATGTCAACAAAACCTAGTATATCAATGAAATTGTAAAAGTTAACAGATTCAAGAGTTGCTTTCTGTCCAGCCACATGCAGTACGGAAAATAACTTTTTTATGACACCTTAAACGAGCTTTTCCAAGGTGATCAGAAGCTTTTCGAGGGACAGTGGTTCGACAAAAGCGACTAAAAGTTCGAAAAACACCCGGTCCTGAACTTCAGCATGGCCTATTCCAAGATATCCACCCCAAACGACCTCATCGACTGGATCGAGAACGTTTAGAGGTCTATTGCCGTCAAGCAGAACGTGAGCATAACATCGAATTCATTCGACATGATGCTGGAACAGGTTTTAGACGGTGTTTACATGAAGCGCGGTGTCCGCGCCGTCATCCTGGTGGATGAGTTCGATGTTCCTGTGACGGATCATATTTCTGATAATAACCTTGCCTTAGCCAACCGGAATGTACTTCATGTATTTTTAGGGCCATGAAGCAGAACGTCAAATACATTCACTTTGCCTTCGTCACAGGCATAACAAGGTTCGCCATGACCTCCCTGGACTCAGGTCCGAACAACTTCATGGACATCGCCCTTTTGCCCGAATACTCGGGAATCTGCTGCTTCACTCCTGGCGATCTGGACATCTATGTTGATGACAGATTCGTGGATTCTCTCGAGAGCCTCAAAGCCAAAGGAGGACTCCCGCAGAGCATCGGCATCGAAGATCTGAAGGCGGAAATCTTTAAATGGTACAACGGGTACAACTGGCTCGGAAACGAGCATGTCCTTAACCCGTACTCCAAACTTAAATTTTTTCCAGCAGAAGAAATTCTGAGCGTATTGTCCATCGACAGGACGTCCGTTACACCTGTCCGCGCTTATAAGGGAAAATCCCCTGGACTTCATTCAGTTGATGCTTGAAACCCATCCCGCCAAGCAGATCAGAAAAAGAGAACTTTCAGACATCAGCTTAGTGCCAGTTCTGTTTCACAGCGGCTATTTGACTGTCCGACAGCGAAACACCCATAACAAGCACTGACATTTTCTGATAGGTACAGGGCGAGGCGTTCACTTTCAGAAATCAGAACAAGGAAGTCACCTCAATTGTAAATTTAAATTTTTTGCTGATATTTTAAAAACTGATTAGAAATATATATGGAAATTTTCGAAAATTTTTATAGCGCTTCTGAACAGGAACACCGTTGAAGTTGCCGATATGCCTCATGATCTTCATGTTTCTATATCTTTTCATCAGCACCCTTACAGCCATACGGACTCGCTGGATCGATTCATGGAATCAGAGAATATTTATCACGTCCTGCTCCATATATCTTTTCTTTCATCATGGTTTGACGTCATGGATGAAGCGTCCGAAGGTGAAGGACACTCAGACATAACATTGTTTCTTCATGACAAGACATGCGTTATGATTTAACAGAAATACTGATATCCTTCCACACCGGATCGTGATTCGGTTGAGGCAGACAATCACGGAAAGCTATGCACAGATGGGATGATAAAGGAGAATGAACTCTCCCTCTGCTTTAGGCGATGCCGAAGAACAGATGAGGAAAATGGACTACGCATGGCCATACAGGGCAACGGGTAACACGGTGATATGCCTGGCCATTGCTATTCGCGCTCGTACCGAAGTGGCGGCACGATTCCTTGACAGTTAAGATACAAATCAATTTCTTTATGGATATCCTGAACAGCACATGATTCATACGAATCATACGAGTCATGCAAATCATATGGATCTTGACGGTCATAATAATTTGATCATATTCGGCTGAACAGTCGAATTCTGCAGCAATGGGATCGTTTCACTGACTCGCCTGGCGAGTGGCCACCCAGCCGCTTTCCCGATCGGCCGCGCGAGCTGATCCGCCCTGCGCCGCTTGAGCCGTGCCCAGCTCCCCCCACGGACGCATCGCCTTCCATCAGGAGTCATGAGGATTCTGGCATTCCTCGACAGTTTTCCCTGACTTCATATTTTTCGGCCGTCTTCCGCGATATCGCCCAGTTTCGCGATCTTAAAGAGCGGTGCCGCCAAGGCTCAAACTGTCAGGAGCGGAATGCGGCATATGCCGCCTTCTCCGGGGAATCCTGCCCCTTCAAATAAGCCGTCCGCGCACGACTGGCGTCCCGGGCACCTTGCCTCGGTCCCCTTCATCTCCGCCCGACGGCCGGCGGAGCCGTCCCCGTCCTGTCGGGAAGCTTTCAGGCTGCAGGATGTTCCGATACGAGGTTCAGGAAGAGTTCTCCGCTATCCTCCGGGAAAAGCGTTTCGGCGACTGAACCGGCACGGGAGCGGAAGAGACGCCGAAGCGGAGGCGCATCTCACCCATAAGACGGAACGTCCCGCCAATGAAAGGGCACGGGCAGTCCGGCGCTCCGCGCTCCGGTGCCGTTGCAGGGGGAAGATCGGGAAGGCCGCCGGGGCGGATCGCCACATCGGCCCGCAGATGTCGGCAGCCGAACCCGAGCCGACTGCGGCAACCGGAAAGCGCCGCTCCCGACGGCGACAGGCCCAAAGCCGGCAGGCATGTCCTGCGGCGCGCGTCCTGGCGGACGGACGAAACCCGGAAGCCCTCCGCCTGCGGGTCAGGCCGGTTCCAGGGCCAGATCCACCAGGATGTCCAGGAGCTCGGCAAAGGAGAGGCCGTGTGCCCTGGCGGCTTTGGGGAGGAGGCTCTGGGGAGTTAAGCCGGGAAGCGTGTTCGTCTCGAGAAGATGGAAGGTTCCTCCCGAGAGTATGAAGTCGGTCCGGGAGAGGCCCCGGCAACCCAGCGCCGCGTGGGCCAGGAGGGCGAGCCTTCGGATCTCGCGGTCCTCGGCGGGTCCCAGATCGCAGGGGACTATCTCCCGGCACTCGCCCTCAAGGTACTTGGCGCCGTAATCGAAGAAGGGGTGGCCTGGGCCGGGAACGATCTCTATGGGCGGGAGGGCCGCCGGATTCCCGTTCCCCAGCACGGCCACGGTGTACTCGCGTCCTGCCAGGTAGCGTTCCGCCATGGCAACGGGGGAGTGCTTCCAGGCGCCCTCCAGAGCGCTCTCCAACTCCCCCGGGGTGCGGGCCAGGGCCATTCCGACGGACGAGCCGTGATCCAGGGGCTTCACGACGGCGGGAAGCCCCAGTCCCCCGGAAATCCTCGCGGCCTCGGCCCGCGCCCCCGCCCCTCCCCTCTCGGCGAAGTCGTCCGCCGCCACGGGGAGCCCGCGGAGGCGGTAGATGTCCTTGGACATCCGCTTGTCCATGGCGAGCGCGGAGGCCAGGACCCCGCTCCCCACGCAGGGGACGCCGAGCATGGCGAGCATTCCCTGGAGCGCCCCGTCCTCGCCCCGGTGGCCGTGGAGTGCCGGGAAAGCCACGTCCAGACCCGGGGACTCGCGGACCAGGGCCTCCAGGTCGGTCGCGGGATCGAAACGCAGAATCTCGTAGCGGGAAGGATCGAGGGCGGCGGCCACCTCCATGCCGGAAGCGAGAGATACCTCCCGCTCTGATGAGGTTCCGCCGGAGAGGAGGGCGAGCCGGAGCTTCTTCATGGAAAATCCTGAACTTCAAAAAGTGTCGGTGCCCGGACGGAGGAGAACCCCGGGCGGGTGCTGTCCCTTCCCGTGCGGAAGCCTGTGCCTGCCGCCCCGCCCGGACGCCGGTGTCCGCGCGGCCCCCGTCCGGACCGGGAGGACGGCCTGGGGAACGGGACGGCCTCCGCGTGCCGGAACCCGGGGGTTTCCGGAAAGGCCGGCTCCCCGAAGGGGGAGCTCCAGGAACAGGGCTTCCTGCGGGGGAGCCTCTCGGGAAGCGGCCCGGGCGGCGGGGACCGCTTCAGGAGACGTCCTCCGAAAACGCTCCGGGGAGAAAGGGTCCGGCATCAGGGCAGAGGGGCCCGTGAAGATCCGCCGGGGCCGGTTCCCCGTGCCGACTCGGCCTCCAAACGCGAAAAGGCCCCATCGGGGCCTTCAGGCTCGGGAACGCGGGCCCTCGCGGCGGGACCTGCCGCGTCCGGCGCGGAGGAGCGTCGCAGGCGAAGGACGGCAGGACGCGCAACCCTGCGCCCCGGAAATCAGCAGGTCCCGGGCGGCGCGGGGGACGGGCCGGCCGGAGGATCCGGCGGGCTAGGCCTCGGAAGGGGCCTCGGACGCCTCGGCGGCGGCGGCAGCCGCGCGGGTCGCGAGGTGGACCTGGCGGGAGAGCCTGCTTATGCGCCTGGCGGCGGTCCTCTTGTGGAGGGAGCCCTTGGACGCCGCCTTGCTTATGGTGGAGGCGGCCTTCTTCAGGAGCTCGGGAGCGTCCTGGGGGGCGCCGGCGATGGCCGCCCGGACCTTCTTGAACGCGGTGGAGACCTTGGTCTTGTTTATGCTGTTGCGGGCCTTGCGGACCAGGCTCTGCCGGTTCCTCTTTAAGGCTGACTTGTGGTTGGCCAAAATCGACTCCTTCTGCTATAAAGGCCCTTGTAGCCGGACCCGGAGCCGCGCGGGACCCGGGACAAACAGCTAAACTACTACAGGGAGCCGTTTTTGTCAACAGGGAACGAAGGGAGGGGCCCCGCGGGCTCCGGGATCCCCGGAAGAGGCGCGGAACCCCCGGAGCCTTTCGGCGAACGCGGGAATCCGGGCGCAGGCTCGCGTCCGGGGGCGGGCCTCCCCCCCAACGGCGGGGAACCAGCAGGCGGTGCCCCGGTGCCGGCCGGGTCAGCCGGGAAGGGGATCCTGCGGAACGCCGGGGTGGTGGGCATAGGCACCCTGGCGTCGAGGATCGCGGGCCTCGCGAGGGACCAGGTGACCGCCTACTGCTTCGGGGCGGGACCGGCTGCGGACGCCTTCTTCGTAGCGTTCAGGATACCCAACCTCCTGCGGAGACTCCTGGCGGAGGGGGCGCTCACCCCGGCCTTCGTTCCGGTCTTCACCGAAAGGCTCGTCTCCGGCGGGACCGGATCCGCAGGCGAGCTCTTCCGGGGGGTCTTCACCCTGATGGCGGGGGCGCTGGCCGCCGTCACGGTGCTGGGCGTGGTCTTCGCCCCGGAGATTGTCCGCCTGATAGCCCCGGGCTTCGGGGAGATCCCCGGGCAGCTGGAGCTGACCGTCCTGCTGGCGAGGATACTCTTCCCCTACATACTCCTCATGGCGCTCACGGCGCTCGCTATGGGGGTGCTGAACAGCCTCGGCCGCTTCAACATACCAGCCCTGGGTCCTGTCATGCTCAACATATGCATGATTTTGGGAGCGGCCGTTCTGAGCCCCAGGATGGACACCCCCGTCCTCGGCTTGGCCATAGGGGCGCTGGCCGGAGGGGTCGCGCAGCTGGCCATCCAGCTTCCTGGGATAGTTCGGGCCGGGGTGGCCCTGGGGTTCGCGAACCCCTTCAGGGACCCCGAGGTGAGGAGGGTCTTCGCCCTGATGGCCCCCATGGCCCTGGGGGCGGCCGCCTACCAGATCTCGGTTTTCGTCAACACCCAGCTGGCCTCGTTTCTCCGGGAAGGGAGCGTGAGCTGGCTGTATTACGCCGACCGCCTCGTTCAGTTCCCGCTCGGGGTGTTCTCGCTCGCCCTCGCCACCGCGGTGCTTCCGGCCATGTCGCGCGTGGCCGCCGTGGGCGACAGGACGGCCTTCAGGGCGATCTTCAGGAGGAGCCTGGCCTTCCAGTTCTTCATCACGCTCCCGGCCGCCGCAGGGCTGGCCGTCATGTCGGTCCCGCTCACTTCGGTCCTGTTCGAGCGGGGGAGCTTCGATGCGGAGAGCACCCTCATGTCGGCCAGGGCGCTGGCGGCCTACGCGGCGGGGCTCCCGTTCATTTCCGGCGCCAGCCTGGCCGCCCGCGCCTTCTACAGCATGAAGAACACCAGGACCCCCGCCAAGGTGGCGGCCCTCTCGGTAGCCGCCGGGCTCGCCGCCTCGCTCGTCCTCATGGGCCCTTTCGGCCACGTGGGGCTTGCCCTGGCCTCGAGCTTCGCGAGCCTCGTGAACTTCATATGGCTGGCCGCGCTTCTCAGGCGCTCCGGCGATTTGGAGATCGGACCTTTCGTGCTGGACACGCTGAAATCGACCGCCATGGCCCTGGCGATGGCGGCCGCCCTGTGGCCACTCTACGGCGGTGGTCTGTTCCCGGAAGCGCCGACGGCCCTCCTGGTCGCGGCGGGGCTCTTCGCCGGACCGGCGCTCTACTTCCTTATGGCGCACCTGGCGGGCTCCGAAGGCTTCGGGCCGCTGAAGGAAATCGCCGTCGGACTCGCCGGAAGGTTCGCCGGCAGGAGGGGAAAGGACGCCGGGAAGAAGACAGGGGCCAGAGAAGCCGGGACGGACAAAGCTTCCGCGGAACGCTCCGGAAACCCGGACGCCGGGGCGGGGAGCGCGGAAGGCGCCGGAAACCCGCGCACAGGGGCGGGGAACCGGGAAACTCAGGAAGCTCGCGGTGCCGCCGGGAATGAAACCTCGGGCGCACCAGGAGCCGCCGGGCCGGAATCGGGGGCTCTCCCGGACGGGAAGTGGATTCCGCCGGGAAAGTCGGGCGACCGGTGACATCGACCGGGCGGGCCCGCCGGACCGGCATCCGCCCGGAAAGTGGATCGGGGAGCCGGGATCGGGGACAGGGGACCGTCCGGACGGAAGAAGCACGGGAGAGGACCCAAGCCGCTGTCCCGCCCGCCTGCCCTGCGGCGGAAGAGGACATACGCGACCGAGAGGAAAAGCGTGCTCTCCATGGTCCTCGCGACGCCCTCAGGGACAGGCCCATGATGTTGAACTGCCCCTGCTCGGAAGAGATGACGGCCAGCCTCGCCACCTCATGGGGGCTCAGGACAAAATGCAGGACACGAGCCGGGTTCAGGATGACGAAGAGGAACTGCCCGCTGTCGGGGGCATGGAACAGGCAGGCCCAGAAGACCCAGCTCATGGCGTAGCCGAACAGGCAGCCAAGAGCCGCGAGACCCCCGGCCGAGCCGGACGCGGCGCCGTCCTCCCCCTCCCCCTCCCCCTCGCCGACCGACCAGCCGACCGCAAGCCAGACGCTCAGGGCCCACAGGACGGGGAGAAGGAAGTTCAGCTCGTCCTCCGGGTTGTACTTCAATGCAAAGACGTAGGGCACGGCCAGGAGCGTCGAGGCCCCGGCCGTCGCGAGGGGTATCATAACTGGACTTTCAATTTATAATCGTGTATAGTCAAATATAGTCGTTTCTCTCAGCCTATTCAAAAGTGAAAATACGTGAAACTCTCAAGATGGGCTCAAGTACTCGGGATAACATATCAGACCGCCTGGAGGATGTTCTGCCGAGGGCAGATAAAGGGAGCAGAACAACTACCCACAGGAACCATAATAGTGCCT
>JAISEQ010000229.1 GCA_031264045.1 Deltaproteobacteria bacterium | reverse complement strand
GGTCTCCTCGGTGTGGTTCTGGCGGTGGTAGGCCAGCGCCTCCTTGGCCTCATCGGACTGGCTGATGTCGCTCTGGCCGGTGGCGAAGGAGCCCTCAACCGCCTCCCCGCCTATGGAGAGGAAGCGGTCGTCGTAGAGCCCGTCCGCGCCGATGATGACGGCCGCGACCCCCCTCTCGCGCATGTTCAGGGCCAGCTTGGCGGCGTCGTTGTAGTAGCCTCCCCAGACCACGGCATCGGCGCCGGAGTCCTTTATCTTGGCCACGATCGCGTCGAAGGAGACCTGGCCGGTGGTGACGCCCTCCAGGAGGACCGTCTCGGCGCCTATGGAGGGATCGTCCCTGATGGCCGCGTCGGCGAGCTCGGCCAGCGACTTCCCGTAGTCGCCCTTGTCGTGCAGGAGGGCTATCTTCTTGAATCCCCTGGCCCTTATGAGCTGGACCTGCAGGGTGCTCTGGGCATCGTCGCGGGGGGTGGTCCGGAAGAAGTAGGGGTTGTCCCCGCTGTCCGTGAGGTTTATGTCCGTGGCCGAGGACGAGATGACGATGGCGTTGCCGCCGTAGACCGAGAGCGCCGTGTGGGTGGCCCCCGAGCAGGTGTGGCCCAGGACGAGCCTGATCCCCTGGCTCGCGATCTTGGTGGCCGCGGAGGACGCCAGGGCGGGGTCGCAGGAGTCGTCCTCCTGGACGAGCTCCACCCGGCGGCCCAGGACGCCGCCCGCATCGTTCGCCTTGTGGATCGCGAACTCGATGCCGTAGAGGTTGGAAAGCCCGTAGGACGCGAGCGATCCGAGAAGCGCCCCGCCGAAGCCCACCTTCAGGGGCTCCTGGGCGGTGGAGGGGTTGGGCGCGGCCGCGGCCAGCGCCGCGGCGAGGGCCAAGGTCATGAAGGCGGTTCTGGTGCGCATTGTGATGCCTCCCGAGAAAAGTCGGTTGTGGGACGGCGGGCGCGGGGGCCGCCGTCCCCGGTGCCGGGCGGGCCGCCCGGTAAGGCACCCGGCCGGAAGGGGGCGGGGGCGCGGTAAGGCGCCCGGCCGGAAGGGGGCGGGTGGCGCGGGAAGCCCCTGGGGCAATCCAGGCCTGCCGGAGGAGCGGGCGGGCTCGGGCCCTGACGGGGGCCCGCCGGAGGACGGGCAAGCGCCGGGCGCGGTGCGGGCGGAAGATCGGCGGCACGTTTCCCGCGCTCGCGAAGCCGCCGCCGCTCGTGGCGGGGGCAGTTCAGGCGGCGTTCCAGCCGGGGGGCGGCGGCCGGCCCCTGGGCGGGCCGACCCGATCCGGGCTCCGGGAAGGAGGTGCGGTGCGGGTTTAAGGTTTCGGAAAGGCGTTCCGGAATCCGGGGGGCCCGGTCCGGGGGGAGGCTAGAAAAAAACGCCCCCGGAGAAGTCCTGGCGGGCGTCCCTTCACACGGTCCTTCCCCGCCGGTCCCGCGGGAGCTCCCGCGGCCGGACGGGGCTGACCGGCACAGATCCTACTTTAAAAAGCCTTCCCGGTCAACTCCGGAAATCGGCGTCGGCCCGTGCTTTCCGGGCACGGGGGGAGACGGGGGCCGTGTCCTCCGGCTCCTCCGGGGGGACTCCTGCATCCGCTGGCCGCCTCCCCCCGCTTCCCCTGTGGGGGCAGGCCCGGCAGCCCGCGCTCCGGTTCCCCGCGGGCCTGAGCGGCGGTTGGCCCCGGGGCGCGTCGTGCTATAATCCCCCCGGACCGGTGCGTCCCGGCGGCCGAGGCCGCTCCCAGGAAGGCCAAATGATAACCACCCTAGTGTCTTTCGTAGTTCTCCTCATCATACTCATCTTCGTCCACGAGCTCGGCCACTTCCTGGCCGCGAAGCTCCTGGGCGTGGGCGTGGAGCGCTTCTCCCTGGGCTTCCCGCCCAAGCTGTGGTCCAGAAAGATCGGCGAGACCGAGTACCAGCTGGCAGTGGTCCCGCTGGGCGGCTACGTGAAGCTAGTGGGCGAGGAGCCGGGGGCGGAGCTCCCCCCGGAGGACGTACCCCGCTCCTTCAACGGCAAGCCGTTCTGGGTCAAGTCCGTCGTGGTGCTTGCAGGACCCGCCTTCAACCTCGTCTTCGCGGTCTTCGCCCTCTGGCTCCTCACCTGGGCCGTGGGCATCCAGCACGCCGCCCCTGTCCTGGGCCCCCTGGACCCCGAGAGCCCCCTGGCCAGGGCCGGGCTCATGATGGACGACCGCGTGACGGCCGTGGACGGGCGCCCGGTGCGATTTTTCGACGAGCTCTCGGAGGCGGGAAGGGACGGGAACGGCGCCCCGGTCACCCTCACGGTGACGCGGGGGGGCTCGGAGCGCTCCTTCTCGGCCGCGCCGGTCAGGCGCGAGGGGACGACCATCCTGGGCGACCGCACCGAGTACTGGCACTTCGGCTTCACGTCCCGCGTGGTGCCCGTCTTGAAGGAGCCCCTGGAGGGCAAGCCGGCCGCTGAGGCGGGCCTTCTCGCCGGCGATCTGGTGACCGCCGTGGACGGGGTCCCCGCCGCCGACTGGGCGGACGTGGTGCGGCTCATCCAGCGCCGGGACGCCCCCGACTCGGCCGTGGTCGATCAGGCCGGGAACGCCGTGCCCATGAGGATCGATGTGGAGCGCGGCGGGCGCGCCATGAGCTTCACGCTGGTCCCGGAGCTGGACCCCCGCCAGGGCCTGGACGGGGAGACCAGGTTCACTCCGGTGGTGGGCATAGTCCCCGAGGCGGAGACGGTCCACGAGCCCGTGGGCCCGCTGACGGCCCTGGGCCTCGGGACCAGGGAGGCCTTCAGCATGGCGGGCCTGACCGTCATGAGCGTCGTCAAGCTGGTGCAGCTCAAGATCTCCTCAAAGGTGATGGGCGGCCCCATCATGATAGCCGAGATAGCCGGCAAGAAGGCCCGGGAGGGCGTCGCCGACTTCATCTGGCTCATGTGCTTCATCTCGGTGAACCTCTGCATCCTGAACCTCCTGCCCCTCCCCGTGCTGGACGGGGGGCAGTTCGTGCTGTTCCTCGTGGAGGCCGTGAAGAGGAGCCCCATAAGCTTCAAGGCGAGGGAGATAACCCAGTGGGTAGGGGTGACCGCCCTGGCCGCCCTGATGATCCTGGTCTTCTACAA
>JAISEQ010000224.1 GCA_031264045.1 Deltaproteobacteria bacterium | reverse complement strand
TGGGGGAACCTGCCGGAGGGCTTCAGCTGGTGGGGACTCGCCCGCACCGACGGGTTCACCGTAGCCCACGCCGCCGCGAAGGCGGGCAGTCTGCCGGAAGGCTTCGCCCGCTGGGAGATTGCCACTCCCGAGGGCTGGACCGTGGCCCACGAGGCCGCCCGGGCGGGAACGCTCCCCGACGGCTTCGACCTCTGGGACCTGGCAACCCCCGAAGGCTTCAACCTTCGGGACCCGGCAACCCCCGGAGGCTTCAACCTTCGGGAACCGGCAACCCCCGGAGGCTTCAACCTTCGGGAACCGGCAACCCCCGGAGGCTTCAACCTTCGGGAACCGGCAACCCCCGGAGGCTGGACCGTGGCCCACGAGGCCGCCCGGGCGGGAAGGCTCCCCGACGGCTTCGACCTTTGGGAACTGGCAACCCCCGAAGGCTGGACGGCGGCGCACGAGGCCGCCCTGGCGGGAAAGCTCCCCGACGGCTTCGGCAGTTGGGAACTTGCCACTCCCGAGGGCTGGACGGTGGCGGACGTGGCCCGGAACAGGGCGAACTTCAGGCGTTCCCGCCCGGCATGCCGTCCGGGAGGAGGGGAAGGACGCTCGGGGGCACCCTCAGCCTGCGCATGGCAAGACATAATAGCAGCCGCCTCGGAAGGCAGGATCACGGCGGACTCGCCGAACTGGGTCCTCGTGGGGGCCGGAGGAACTACAGTCGCCCACTCCGTCGCGCGGACCGGCCCCCTTCCCCGAGAATTCGACCGCTGGGAGATCACGGATGCCTGGGGGATCCCCGTGGCTCACGAAGCCGCCAAGGCAGGTCACCTCCCGGGAGGCTTCGACCGCTGGGAGATAGCCGACGGGCACGGCCGCACCGCGGCCCACGTGGCGGCGACGCACGGACGACTCCCCGAAGCTTTCGAGCGCGGGGAGCGCGCGGACGAAAGAGGTTTCTCCGTAGCGCACGAGGCGGCGAAGGCGGGCAGGCTCCCCCGCGACTTCCGCCTGTGGCGGCTCGCCGACCGGGCGGGCTGGACCGTCGCTCATGAGGCGGCGAAGGCGGGCAGGCTCCCCCGCGACTTCCGCCTGTGGCAGCTCGCCGACCGGGCGGGCTGGACAGCGGCTCATGAGGCGGCTAAGGCGGGCAGGCTCCCCCGCGGTTTCCGCCTGTGGCAGCTCGCCGACCAGGTGGGCTGGACCGTGGCGCATGAGGCGGCGAGGACGGGATGCCTTCCCTGGGGCTTCTGCCGCTGGGAACTGGCGTCCGCCGACGGCTGGACCGTGGCGCACGAGGCGGCGAGGACGGGGCACCTCCCGCACGGCTTCGGGCGCTGGGAGATCCGGAATGCAAGAGGTGTCACGGTTGCGCATGTGGCCGTGAGGAGGGGACGCCTTCCGCGGGGCTTCAACGGCTGGGATCTGGCAACTACTGGCGGCTGGAGCGTCGCGCACGAGGCGGCTGAACAAAGGCGGCTCCCGAAGGACTTCTCGAGCTGGGACATCGCTCGAAGGGACGGGCTCACTGTAGGCAGGGTGGCCGCGAGGGTCAGGTCTCGCCTCTCGCCGTCTCGCCTGCCGGCCTGCCAGGCACGAACCTGACAATATTCCTGTTTTCTTCAAAGCTGGAGGAGACAATCAGGAAGCCGGTCGTCGGCACCGCCAGTCCAGTGTTCCGGTGGTCCAGTGTCCCGCCAGTCCAGTGTCCCGGGAGGGCAGTGTCCCGGAAGTCCAGTGTCCCGGAAGGGCAGTGTCCCGGAAGGGCAGTGTCCGGAAGGGCATCGCAAGCATCTACCGGAGGAACGGTCGGAAGAATTCTGGTGGAGGGGTTATATACGACAGCTGGAGCACTGCCGCCGACCGACTGGAAGCCTGCAAGCAGGCGGAGGTTGACGAGTTGACCGCTGAGGCTTACGAGATTGCGACCGATGCAGAGATGTCGAGGCCCACGGAGCCGACCGAGAAATCCCTCGCCGTCTTCAAAACGCTGAAGATGGGGTGCGGCCGGCAGTTCCTCAGCTCCAGGCTCGTTTCGCGCCGCAGGCGGGCAGATCCGATCGCCGCCGACCGGTGACTGACCCTGCCCCCCTGTCCGATCCTTCTGGGGGACAGGTCGGAAGGCCGGAGGGGACGCGAAGGAATTCCGGGGAGACCCGTCAGGTCCGATTCGCGGAGGGAGGGGGGGGGGCGCCAGACGATCGCGGGGAGCGTGCCG
Source organism: Deltaproteobacteria bacterium (assembly GCA_031264045.1). Taxonomy (GTDB): domain Bacteria; phylum Desulfobacterota; class Desulfarculia; order Adiutricales; family Adiutricaceae; genus JAIRZX01. The sequence continues at coordinate 623 of JAISEQ010000224.1, read as the reverse complement.
GTGAGAGGAGCCGGATCCGCCTCCGCCGGGGAACTGGCGACGGCGGCGATAGCCGTGAAGTCCGATGAAGCGTCCGGGGGAGACGGCTCGGGCGGGCCTCCGCCCCTCCCTCATCCCCGGAACCGGTTGGTGCCGTTTTTGAACCCGCAGAAATTTACGCAGGATTTTTTCATGCCTAACTCCTTGATTTTATTGGATAAAATCATCGGGTCGTTAAACCTGGGCCGGAAGTTCACGACCGAGAGGGCGAACTTCCGGGAGAACCGCCGGATCGGGGATGCCTCAAGGGGAATCCGTAGGGCCTGAACCTCTGTTCCTTCAGGGGGTGACCGGGATGGAGGGGGTGAGTCCCCCCCGCAGTTTATTCCGAGGTTCGGGCCAGCCTGCGGGAAATTCGGTTCGTGTCGAGCATCATCCGTATCGGGCGGCCCGCCATCGGAAATCCGAGAAAGACAATTTCGACGTCAGGGGGGTACCAGACCCCAGGTGCCTGAGTCCATACCGGACAGGAAGGTTCCGATGAGACCCCCGAAGCCTTCGTCCCCAGATGCGACCCTCAAGACCTTCATCCACCCGAGCGGCGGCCAGGACCTTCCCCCCAGACACGACCTCCAGGGCTTTCG
>JAISEQ010000222.1 GCA_031264045.1 Deltaproteobacteria bacterium | reverse complement strand
TGGGCGGCGCGTCCGACCGGGCGCTCTACACTGTGCCCGTCGGAGAGGCGGGCCGCCTCGCCTCGGACGCGGGCTTTTCCCTGGCCGGCGCGGGATCGTACTCGGCCCCGGCGGGGCTCCCCGACGGGGCGGACCCGCGCAGGGGCGGGCTGGAGCTCGTCTTCTCGCCGGGGATCGGAGGGCTGCTGGACGCGCCGCTTGCCGCCCTCGCCGCGTACCAGTATTTCTCCCTGGAGCAGACCACCTCCAAGGCGGCGGGGGCGCTCTACGTGCTGAGGCTCGGCGGGAGGGACGGGGAGGGGGAGGCCGGCCCCGCCCGCCGGGAGAGGCTCCGGGAGGAGGTAGCAAGGCAGCTGGAGCTCTTGGACTCGCGCTCGGCGTACGGGGGGTTCGCCTCCTGGCCCGGCGCGGACCGCCCGGCCCGCTCCCCGGAGCTTACGGCCTGGGTGCTGGATTTCCTCACGGAGGCCAGGGAGGACGGCTTCGAGGTCGGCCAGGAGCTGATCGACCGGGCCGCGCTCTTCCTGGCGGCGGAGCTCGGCAGGGCCGCCGCCGCCCCGCCGGGCGGCTACGGGGAGGGGCAGTGCAGTCTGTGCGATTCGGACGCCGCCAGCCTCTACGTCATGGGGGCGGCCATCAGGGCCGGGATGCCCCTGGAGGGATCCGTCGAGCCGTTCTACGCCAGGAGGGCGTCCCTGGGTCTCCCGGAGAGGATTTTCCTCCTGAGGGCAGTGCAGCCCTCCCCGCCTCCGCCGTCCGGACCGCCCAGCTCTCGGAACTCGTCCCCATGGTGGCCTCCGAAATCGAGATGTCCGGGGTGACGGCCGAGGCCAGGGACCCGGCAGGCCGCGAGATCCCCGGCCTGTGGCTGGCGGGCCAGGCCGAGCTGAGCGCCCAGCTCCTGCTGGCCCTCTCAGAGGCCGAACCCCGCCACGAGCTCCTGCCCGCCCTGCTCCTGGGCTCCCTGTCGTCGGGACGCGGCGGGGATCTGGGGGGCACCAACCGCTCCGTAACCGTCCTGAGGGGCGCGTGGAACTTCCTGGAGGGCATAAGGGAGCTGGAGGGCATGAGGGAGGCGCCCGGTCCGGATGCCTGGGAGGCGGGCGCCGCCGGGCCGGCCGCGGCTTCCGGGCCAGCCGGGAGCGGAGGGGGTCCCGGAGGTTCCGGGGGATCGCCGCCGAACCTGTCCGTGAAGGTGCTCCGGGGGGACAGGACGGTCCTGGACGGAAGGCTCGACGGTCCCCGGGCACCTGCCCTGAAGGCGGAGCTGGGCGCCCGCGAGCTCCTGGACGGCGGTCCCCCGCCGTCCTGGCGGATTGAGGGCGGGGGCGAGGCCTGGGTCTTCCGGCGCCTGAGCTGGGCGCCTGCGGAGCCGGATCTCTCCGCGAAGGGCACGAGGGGCCTGGTCCTGACCAGGAACTTCCAGAGGGTGCTTCCCGAGCCCGGCCCCGCCGGCGAGTCCGCGTTCCGCCGCGGGGAGCTGGTGAAGGTGACCCTGACCCTCATGACCTCCGTCCCCCGCTACGACCTGGCCGTGGAGGATCCCGTGCCGGCGGGCCTCGAGCCGGTGGACTTCAGCCTCAAGGACCAGAACCCCAACCTGGAGGAGCTCCTCTCCTCGGAACCGGACATCGAGGATCCCTGGAGAGGCTACCGGGACTGGTACGACCACGAGGAGCTTCGTCCCGGCTCCATAAGGCTCTTCTGCGATTACCTGAGGCCGGGGGTGTACACCTACTCGTATCTGGCGCGGCCGGTCACCCCCGGAACCTACATTCTTCCCGGGCCATACGCCGAGGAGATGTACAACCCGGAGAACCACGGCCGGGGGGCGGGCTTGAGGATTACCGTCGCCAAGTGAGATTGGGGCGGCCTCCCCGTGCCTCCCGCAGTTGACCGCACAAAGTCCGATTAGCGTTTTCGAGACCGCTCAGCTTCCCGTTTTGTCTCCGTTCAGGGGGGGGTAACTGGAAGGCTGGAGGCGCTTTTGGGCTGGACAACTGAAACCATGGAGACCTAAGGGAACTGAAAGGCGCGGAGGGCTGGAGGCACTGGAGGTTGAGGTGCTTGCAGGAGATAACGCCTGATTCCACCGCGAAAGCCCCCGCCCTCACCTCCCGGCGGATTTTGAGGCCAGAGAGCCTGGACAGGGGAAGCACGTCCGGACAGGAATTTACTTAAACGCTAGGGATGTCATCCAGACCACATGGCGTTTGCCCAGCCTTTCGAGGTGGAGGGGTTTTTGCAGTCGAATCAATAACAACCTTGATATTTTATCCAATAAGATTTTCATCCAATAAAATCAAGGATTTAGGCTTGAAACTAAGCCGTTTTTCTCCGAGGGGTCTAAACGGTGCCAATCAGTTCCGGTGATGAGGGAGGGGGCGTAAGCACGTCCGAGCCGTCTCCCCGGATGCCTCACCGGACGCCGCGTCCGCAGACAATGCCGCCAGTTTCCCTTGAGCGGCGGCTCCGGAAACTTGCCCCGGCAGGTGGGTCCTGCGGGCGCCGGGCGACCGGGGGCGCTTGCCCGTCCGGACCGCCCCGATATTTTGCGATCTTCCCCGGTGACCCCGGATTTTCCCCGATCTTCCCCGGATCTCCCCGAATTTTCCCCGATCTTCCTCCGATCTTCCCCGGATCTCCCCGGATTTTCCCCGGTTACCCCGGATTTCCCCGGATCTTCCCCGGATCTCCCCGGATTTTCCTCGGTTACCCCGGATCTCCCCGGATTTTCCCAGATCTTCCACGGTTATCCCGGATCTCTCCGGATCTTCCCAGATCTACCACGGTTATCCAGGATCTCTCCGGATTTTCCCCGATTTTCCCAGCTGCGGCCCGAACCCTCCGGCCGGCACCTGACGGAGCCGAGAGCGCCCCGGATCCGGAGCCTGCCGGCGGAATTCCGCGATCCGGCGCGATCCGGCGCTAGCGCTCGGGGGATATGTGCTTGAGGTAGCTCGTCATCTGAAAGATGAGCCCCTCCGCCGTCTCGATGAAGTCGGCGAAGGTTGCCATCACCGTCTCGGAATCGCCTTCTTTCGCGGCCTTCTCGAGCGAGGCGGCCATCTCGCCCACCTTCCTCGCGCCGACGTTCAGGCTCGAGCCCTTCAGGCTGTGGAAGGTCTTGGCGAAGTCGGCCACGTTGGCGGAGTCAATCCCGCGGAGGGTGTCCAGAAGCGCCGGGGTGGACTGGATGTACATCTCGAGCACCTCCTCCATGAGCTCGTGGTCGCCGGCGAGCTGGGCGAGGGACGCTTCCGGGTCGAAGCCGCCGTCCCGGAACCGGGGAGGGTTTCTGGGGGAGCGGAAGGGACCGCTCCCCGACAGGCCGACGTCTGGAGAGCCGGAGGCCTGCTCCGGCGCCTGGGGTTCTGCCTGCCCCGGAACCTGGGGTTCTGCCTGCTCCGGCGCCTGGGGTTCTGCCTTCCCCGGAACCTGGGGTTCGG
>JAISEQ010000123.1 GCA_031264045.1 Deltaproteobacteria bacterium | reverse complement strand
GTTCGGCCACCCATCTCTCGCCCGTCCAGAGAGCTGCCACGGGTATGTCGCGAAGTCGTCCGTCCAGGGACAGCATGATCGTCCTGGCTCCCGCTCCTTTCAGCTCGTCGGCAACCGGTGCCAAGAGCACGTCGTAAAGACGCTTTGCGACCGGACGGGGGTCAGTCAAGGAATTTGCCAGAACCCTGAAGAATTCCGATGTGAGCCTGTCCAGCTCTTTACGGTCGATGGCGGAATTTTTAGTGACAATCGTATGGGGAGTCGCCAGCACGATGTACAGAGTGTCGTCAGTGGTCACGGTGTGTACGAGCACCGTGCCTTTTCCCATTTCAGCAAGCCACGTCTGGAGAGTGGCGAGTCTCCTGGTCTCATGAACCGCTCTCGCGGCGTTGTCGCCCTCTTCCGTCATGAGTCTCGGGATGCTGTCGCAGAAGTCGAGAAATGTCTGCGTCGCCCTGTCGACTTTTGGCGTCAGCTCTTCCAGGCGCCTTTCTTCCGTTGGAGTCAGCGCGGACTTGGAGCGTTTTTCAACAAGAGCCGCATGCTCCTCGCCCAGGTCCGCGTCTGTCTCGGCAGCGGAAGAATCCCCGCTGGGTACCCCTTCGCCCGGAGCTGGAGAGGGAACTCCGGCGGTGTCCGTACTGCCGGCGGGGGCATCCCCGGACGGCTGACCCGTACCGGTTGGCTGGACTGGGCTGACAGGGAAAGGGGCATGAAGATGAAGATGAAGATGAAGGTGAAGGTGAAGGTGACGAGGCTTGTGCTGAGCAAGAGCTTGAGAAGGAATACCGACGATGCCGGAAGGACAGAATTCCTTGAAACGGGTTGCGGAGGAATGGCTTGCGGGTTCATGGATGTGCTCCAGGACAGAATGGCTTGACGTCAGGTTTGGGCGGCCTGACATTATGGCAGAATTTGGCTTGATAGACTTAGGGTACGATCCCTGGGAGCCCGGAAGGGATGCAGATGTCCGGTGGCGTGTGGGTGACAGGACAGGCGGGTCTTTCCTGTGACGGTGGTCATCTCCAGTTGCCCATAATTACGAATGATGCCCAGTAATACGGGTGGGAGTATCCTTTTCCATCCCATGTTTGGGAAAGGACGGCTGTGCCAGTGGCAGATGCGGTACCTGCGGCGCTCACCGCCGACCCTCTTGTCGGGTCAGGATCAGGAGTGCCCTGAATATTGATTCTACCGCAAAACCCCTCCCCTTCCAACGTGAGGGTGAACGTTATGAGTTTTCGGAATGAAACTCCCTGCATTTAAGCAAATTCTCGCCAATTCGAGCTTCCCTTGCGCACGCGCAATGGTCTCCGAAAGGCCAAAGGAGGGTTTTTTGCAGTGGAATCAACATTGGAAGTGTCCGCATTTTCAGTTGCCGTTCCTTCCTGCGTGAGAGGAACGGTAGCGCCTTGGCCAGTGGAGATTGCACCAGGCCATGGCTCCGTTAGCACTGGCGTGTGAGGATCGGCTGAACCCTCACCACTGGAGGTGTTTGCAATGCCTGGAACCGTCGAGCCAGGCGTGTGCGGATTGGAGGCGGCAAGCGGCGGCATTTGCCGGGACTGGTGCCGCTCTGCAGGAACGGGGCCCTGATCGGCAGTCCCCGTCACCTGGGCCGTGCCTGATGTGCCCTTAGGGACGCCAGTACGGCAGACGCCCCGAGCCTCTGGAGACCATTCCGAAGCTCTCCACCTCGGAGCCCTTGCCGCGCCTGGAGCCGGTCGCCGTTTCGCAGGCATACAGGGTCAGCAGATTGAGGCCCCTGAAGACGAGCGAAGGGTCCAGCCTGATTTCACGCAGGAGCAACTGATCAGGTCGAGTCCCAGCGCCTTCGAAATCAAAGTCATGAAGTTGCTTGAAAGTATCCGTTCATGGAGAAAGCCGACCTGGCCCAGTTGGGATGCGGGGATGCCCCTTTGGGATGGATGACATAGAGCCTTTCGTAAACGTGACATCACAGGTTTCAAATGACCGCTGGCAAAATCCACCTGTCCGCTTTGAACAAGTCATTTCAGCCGGGGGAGCAGGTGGGGGTAGCTCACCTTACCCCAAAAAGAGGAATGGCGCATAAATTGCTTAAAAAAATGCGCATGGAAATTGCTAAACTAATTTGAACGACTAATATAATCGTATTAAGGCTTAATAAGCATATTTTTATTCTAATAGGACATTAAGGTGCTCAATGAGACTCCTTGAGATTCAAATATACTCATTAGGCATCTTGAAGACAATAATAATCCTAATTTTAGTCTTAAAGCCTAGTATTTACAGTCTATTTATGATCACTAATTGCGCAAGTCAAGTTCCGGGCACCGTCCGCCATTCCGGATCTTCTGTCCTTCCGGGCACCGTCCGCCCTTCCGGATCATCTGTCCTTCCGGGCGCCGTCCGTCATTCCGCATCTGCTTTTCGGCGGCGCGCGATCGCGGGCCAGAGCGGTCCGGAAGAAGCCGTGCTGCCCGCTCCTCGCTGGGGCGGGGCACGGTCCTGGCCGTCCCCGGTTTGAGCCCTCTACCTGGCGGTCGGCTTCGGGTCCCGGAGGAGGGGGACGAAGCGGCAGGCTACCAGCGTCCGGCGGCTCACCTTGCCGTCCGCGCCGCGGCTGAAGCTCACGAGAAGCTGCCCTTCGGAGTCGCCGACGGGCATGACCAGCCGTCCCCCGAAGGCGAGGGAGTTCCTGAGCCCCTCCGGCACGTCCCGGCTGTAGGCCGCGGCCAGCACGGCCTCGAAGGGGGCCTCATCAGGCCAGCCCAGGGTCCCGTCCCCGAGCCTGAGGCTCACGTTCCGGATGCCCAGGCGCATGAGGTTGCCGCGCGCGCGGTCGAAGAGCTGGGGCACCCTCTCGACGGCGTAGACCCTGGAGCACAGGCCAGCCAGGACCGCGCTCTGGTAGCCGCATCCGCAGCCTATCTCCAGCACGCGGTCCTCGGGCTTCAGATCCAGCGCCTCGGTCATCAGGGCCACCATGTATGGCTGGCTTATGGTCTGGCCGTGGCCTATGGGGAGCGGTCCGTCCTGGTAGGCGTGCTGGATCAGGCTCTCGTCCACGAAGAGGTGGCGGGGAACCCGGCCCATGCATTCGAGCACCGCCGGCGAGCATATCCCCCGGCGCTCCAGCTGGTCCCGGACCATGGCGGCCCTTGCCCTGGCGAGGCTTGGCGGCTCCCGTTCCACGGACGCCTATCCTATGAACCCGGCAGGGCCCGAACTCCCTCCCTTCACGGGGGGGCGGATGGAGAGCGCCTGTCCGGCGGCCCTGCCCGCGCCGGCGGCGTTGGGGGAGCTCTGGGAGGCCGTGCTCCTGTGCCAGGTGCTGCGCATGGAGGGGTAGACGGCCTTCACGTAGTTGTCCAGGGCGGGCTCGATCTCGGCCAGCTCGCCCCGTCCGCGGGAGAGCGAGGGTCCGCCGGGGGAGGCGCCAGGCCCCTCCGCCGCGCCCTTCCGGCGTCCCTCCCGCATCTTGTCGGTGAAGGCCCTCAGGAGCGAGTTCATGAAGGCGTTCTTGGCGCCCAGGCCCTTCTCGCCGAGCCTCCTCGCCTCCGGGCGGTAGGCCTCCCAGAGCGTCTCGCAGCGCTCGTTCATGAACGCCCAGACGTACTCCCCCATGGCCAGGTTCATGGGACGGCCCAGGAGCTCGATCTCCCTGGTCTCGGTGGCCGTGGAGGGGTCGACGTTCCAGGTGAACACCGCCGCGAGCCCGAAGAACTCCGTCATTATGTGGAGGATCAGGCTGTGGCGCAGGGTGGACCTCCCTCCCGGGAGCGGGATTCTGAGCCTCCTGAAGGGCTCGTCCTCCTGCTTCCTGGAGAGCCTGTCCGGGTCTATGCTGTAGCGGGCCAGGATGCGCTCGGCGGAGGAGAGCGCCAGGGCGGACTCGTTGGGGTTGTCGGAGCCCGCGAGGGCCAGGAGCTTCTTCACCTTCTCCAGGACGGGCTTGAGCTCCTCGTCCTCGGGATCCGGGGCCGTGGGGCAGGGGGGCTGGGAGCGGCCGTCCAGTGCCATGGAGGCCTTCCAGTAGTAGGGGTCCAGCCGCATGATCCTGCAGATCCTGAGGAAGGTCGGGCCGTGGTCGGGCTCGTGGAGGTAGGCCATGGGGTAGAGGTCGTGCACCAGCTGGTGGGCCGTCTCATGGCCGAGTACCCCCTGGACGGGCAGCCAGCGGCACTGGTCCAGGAG
>JAISEQ010000047.1 GCA_031264045.1 Deltaproteobacteria bacterium | reverse complement strand
GAGGAGGTTCAGCATGTTCTGAGCCATCTGCCTCTCGGCCCTCATGGCGGCGACCCTGGTCCTGGCGAACTGCTCCTGGCCCCTGGCCTGCTCGAGCTCCAGGAGCCCCGACTGGCCGGAGACCACCCTCCGCTCCACGAAGCCCAGGGTGTTCCCGTAGGAGGCGAGGGCCAGCTCCGCGGCCCTCTCCTTCTGGGCCGCGGCCCTCCACGCGAGATACCCTTCGGCCACCTGGGAGACTAAGGCGATCCTCATGGCCCTCCACGCCTCGTTGGAGGAGAGGTACTCCTCCCTGGCCGCGGCGTCCATGCTCCTCAGCCTCCCGAAGAGGTCCAGATCGAAGGACGGCATCCTCAGTTCGGCCGAGAAGCTCTGGGTCCTGTCCTTCTCCCTCCCTCCGGACACCGTCTCGGATCCCATGCCCTCCAGCATCGGGAACCTTTCGGACCGGGCGACGGACGACCGGGCACGGGCCTCCAGGACCGAGAGGTAGCTCACCGCGAGCTCCCGGTTGCCCGACAGCGCTTTGGAGATGAGCGCCCGGAGCCTGGGCTCCGGATAGAAGACTCCGGCCCCCACGTCAGGCGCCCTGACGGCGGGCACGCCTCCCTGTCCCCCGCTTTCCCCCACCGGCAGGGCGGACGGCACGGGAGAGGGCGGCCGCACGTAGTCCGGCGCAAGCGAGCAGCCGGCCAGGAGGAGGGCCAGGATGAGGACAGGGGAGGCGGCGGCGGACGGGGCCGCCGGGCGGGCCCCCGAATGGGGGGGACGCGGGGGAGCGGCCCGCAAGGGACATATACCGGAGATTATGGAGGCGTCGGCCGTCCTGGGAGGGCGAGCCGGCTCCCCGGAGGTCCCTGGGGAAGTTCTGGCTTTGGGCATGGGAGTGCCTCTGTCTGGAAAAGTCTGTGCCGGAGCCCGTGGCGATCGTGTCCGGAACACTGCCGGGGCATCAGGGCCTATACGGGGAGCTCGGAAATTCGGCGATGCGGAAACACGGGGCTCCTGGTCCAGGAGTTCTTTTAGCTATTGGTCCGCTGGTCCATAAATCCATGGGGTCATGGGTCCGGAGGCCCGGGGCTGGTCCATGGACCCGCAGCGTCATCGGTCCGCTGGTCCATGAATTAATGGGGTCATGGGTCCGGAGGCCCGGGCCAGGTCCATGGACCCGTAGGGCCATGGGGTCGTTGGTCCGTGAGTCCGTAGGGTCATGGGTCCGAATGTCCATGAATCCGAAGGGTTATGGGTCCGAATGTCCATGAATCCGTAGGGTCATGGGTCCTCAGGCCCGGTCCAGGTGCATGAGCCAATAGGGCCATGGGTCCGTTTGTCCATGAGTCCGAAGGTCCGTAGGGAAGAAGGGTGGGCCCAGGGCCATGAGTCCGTAGGGACATGCGGTCATGAGTCGCCGAAGTCAGCGGGACAGGGAAGTCCGGGGTCCCGGAGGCAGGGGCGTTCAAGTCCGTGTTCCGAAAGCCTGTGCCCGTGACGGTCCGCTGTCCTCCTGCCGGAGGGCAGGGCAGGTCCATGCGGTCCCGAGGACATGGAGGTCCAGGGTCCTGGATGGGGGATATTCGTCCTCCCTCGCTTTCGGTCCCAGGTCGAAAGGCCGGCCGTGACATGGCCCGGCTGGGATCCGGAGCCTCATCCGATGGGCCCGGCGATCGATGGGCGCGGCGAAAGGCTTCCTGGCGCGGTGCCGTCTGTCCCGGGCAGGTCTCCCGACGACCGCAGTTAACCGCGTACCCTCTAAGGAATGCGGAGGCTAAACGGGCAGCGGCGAGTCTGAGGAAGACATGATGGGACACGCGAATCGGAGCGTCGTCTCGGGAGAGAGGCGGGTCTTTCCGCAAGGCGGCGCCCAGGATACGGGCATGCGGCCTGCCGTACCTGCAGGGAGGGCCAGGCGTAAGAGTGCGGACCGGCAGGGACCGGCTCGGCGTCGGATCTTGTCACGGACAGGTAAGTCCTGACGGAAGTCCTGGAGCGGCTCCTGAGGTTCCGGCTGAAAGCATGGGTTTATGTGAGGCTGGTGTGGGTAAGCGGGGTCGGGTCAGGCTCGGGGAGGGCGGAAGAGCGTCTGCGCGGGGAGCGCGGGGAGGGGGGAGGAGAACGGGGTGAAGGCTGAAGTCTCCAAGGTATAGGAGAGCTGGGGGTAGGTCTCTGGGACTCCTGCGGCCGTGACCTGGGCGCAGCTCAATAGGCCGCAGAAGGGATGATCCGGCTGGGCATCCCCGGCCTGGTCATTGCCCTGGTCGGCTGCAGGGTCCCCGGAAGGCTGGGCGGCGGCGTGCTCCGCGCCGGGGTGGCCGGCATGCGCATCGGGGAGGGCTGCTGACTCGTGGTCTGCGTGCTGGCCGGACTCCCGGTCTTCTGGGGTGGCAGGAATGCTGTGGGCGGCGTGGTGGCCGGACTCCCGGCCTGCGGGTGAGGCAGGAACGCCGTGGGCGGCGTGGTGGCCGGACCGGGAGGTCATAAGGCCGGAGGCAGGGGATGAAAGGGCGGGTTTTGAGCAGCAGAAGAACGATCCCCTCAGGTCCGCCAGGGCCCAGGAGGGGAGAAGGAAGGAACACGCAAGGAGCGTTATGACGAACAGGCTCTTCCGCATGCCTAGAAACTAGCACAGAGAATTCCGGCAAGTCAATACGGCCGGGATCCCGGGTTCCCGGGGAGAGCCCGTATCGGGACGGGCATGGGGTGGGTGGAAATCCGGAAGCGGGAAAGGTCGGGGAGGGCCGCCAGGGCCCCGTGGGGGCCGTGGCCGTGGAGGCAGGCTGTCGGGACTGCCTCCCGCCTGCAACTGTCGGGACTGCCTCCCGCCTGCCAGATGATCGGCTCCGTCACGACACAGGACGGAGCCCCCCCCTTGTGCCCGTGAACTGATATAGCTCATGCCATAGTACATAGTAAAGCTGGCAGTTAAACCGCCTTGCCGCGGGGCAGTTCCCGCATGGTGCTCCCCGGTATCGTTTGCCGTCAGCTGGGCTGGAAACCCATCATTGAGTGTCCACAGACTTTTTACTGTTTCATCAATTTTAGAAATGTTCCGGGATTGATAAAAGCTAAGATGGAAAATATATTGTACAACTTATCTATTTTGTCGAAGGATAAACCGTCATAATAATCTCTGATTTCATCAAGCAGCTTCTCCTCGATCATGTTGATATTATAGGCAGTATCGATAATAAATAGAGTGAAATATGTATTCAGATCATTATAGGTATACTCCATGAAAGATGGGTATAGCCAATGAAGTTAAGAATTATGGCGAGATAGATATGTCAATAATTTTGTTCATCCTGGATAAATCGCCCATCCTGGAAAACTAAGTATCCCTTATGATGAACGCGAATTTGATGTCATTCTCGGAGGATTTGATCTGAGAATAGAAATCCTTCATACCGCTCCGCGTAACGGCAAGCAGTTTTCCTTCGCATGACTGCTTCTTATTTCCGATGATTTTGACGATGGGGGAATCGTGCTAGTCAATCAGGAGGAGGGGCTTTAGTTCGTTTGCCTTATGGACGTCCTTGATTTTTTTCCCGATATGAAAAAACGGTAACTTTCGTGTCATACGATTTTCGTTTCGGCTCCAGTCATGGTGAAAAACGCGGCGGATTTGCTCAATCCCGAAACTGACATAGGGAATCCCGTGATTCGGATCAACTCATCTATCCTCTATATGAATAAAGTGTTGAAGCGGTATCGTGAAGCATTGAAGCGGTATCGCCATGGAAGAGCCGGGATGACCGGGGGACGGGAGGGGTCAGGGCAGATCCGTCGCGTCCTTCTCCCGCCGGGAGCCGGCCCGCATGTCCGCCGCTGCCGGAACCGGGAGCCTGCTGGATCTGTTTCGGGGTGTCCCTCAGGGCGAGGCGGAGTGGAGTGGGTTCCGGATGCCGGAGCTCCGGGTCCGGCGGTGGACGCCGGACATTTTCGGTGCCGGAGCGCGGAAGGGGAACGTCCGATGTCCGGTCGGGGGGGGCAGGGCGTGAGTTTCGGGACGGTCCGGACGGGCGGCCCCCGTGGCAGCCGCAGGGTTAACGGCGGCGGTGCCGGACGGGGTGCCCCGGGAGACGGAACGGAGGGCACTCCTCCCCTTCCTAATGTCCGGACGCGACAGTCCGGACCTGACAGGCGCCGTTTCAGGCGAGGAGGATGCCGGGAGGAAGCCGGAGCGTTTGTCTGCGGCTAAATCATTGATTATATTGGATATTGTCTTACGGTCGTCAAACTTGGGCCGGGTCATTCCGGGGTCCGGGGATCAGGCGGGACCGGCGGGACCGGTTTTGTCGGAGCTGCCCCCTCCGGCCCGGTCGGGGACCTCCGGTGACGCCGCCGTTCCTCTTTATTTTTTAGGTCCAAGCGCATAAACTGGATAAGGAGGGTACCGATTCAGCGCCGGTTTTGGGCCCCGTACATATCTTTCCGGGACCCTGCCCGGCCGCGTGAGCGGCCGCGCTGACCGAGCCGGCGCCCGCGACGAGCGAGGCTCCGCCTTCCGGTCGCCGACCGGACCGGCGGGGCGCCTGCCATTCTAGGTGTAACTTTGGAGTCGATAAACGGGCTGAACGCCCTCACCCTGGCCTTCGCGTCCCTGTGCGTCTTCGCGATAGGGTACCGCTTCTACGGTCTCTGGCTCGCCAGGAAGGTCCTGCGCCTTGACCCCAACAGGCCCACGCCCGCCTGCCTGCGCGAGGACGGGGTGGACTTCGTGAAGACCGACAAGAAGGTCCTGTTCGGGTTCCACTTCTCGAGCATCTCCGCGGCAGGACCCCTTCTGGGACCGGTGCTGGCGGTCCAGTTCGGGTACATGCCCGGGGCGCTGTGGATCGTCATCGGCTGCGTGATGGCGGGGGCCGTCCACGACATGATGATACTCTTCGCGTCGGTGAGGCACAAGGCGCGGGGTATCGCCAGGGTGGCGGAGGCGGAGATAGGGCGCTTCTCGGGGACGGCGGTGTTCCTCGCCGTCTTCTTCATCCTGATACTCACCCTGGCCGTCCTGTCCATCTCCGTCGTGAACGCCATGAGCGACTCCCCCTGGGGAACCTTCACGGTGGCGGTGACCATACCCATAGCGCTCCTGATGGGCCTGAGCCTGAAGTTCTGGACCCCCGGGTCGGTGAACCTGGTGACGGCCGTGGGCGTGGGGCTCCTGATAGTCGCCATCCTGGTGGGCCCCTTCGTCGCGGACAACAGGATCCTCTCCGCGGTTTTCACCCTCAAGAGGGAGACCCTCCTGTGGGTCATTCCCGCCTACGCATGCATAGCCTCGGTGCTCCCCATCTGGCTCCTCCTGAGCCCCAGGGACTACCTGTCGAGCTACCTGAAGATCGGCACGGTCATCATCCTGGCCATCTCGGTCCTGATCGTCCGCCCCGACCTCCAGATCGCCCCAGTCACCGAGTTCATACACGGGGGCGGACCCAACGTGCCCGGCCCCATCTTCCCGTTCCTGTTCATCACCATAGCCTGCGGGGCCCTCTCCGGATTCCACGCCATCATAGGCACCGGCACCACGCCCAAGCTCATCGCGAACGAGGAGCACATCCTCTTCGTGGGCTACGGGGCCATGCTCACCGAGGGCTTCGTGGCCATCATGGCCCTCATCGCCGCCGCGACCCTGATTCCCGCCGACTACTTCGCCATCACCGCGTCGGCCGACAAGTTCGCCGCCCTGAACATGGAAACCGTGGATCTCCCGGCCCTGTCCGCGGCCGTCCGCGAGAACCTCGCTGACCGACCCGGAGGCGCGGTGACGCTCGCCGCCGGCATGAGCGCCATCTTCTCCTCGGTCCCCTTCATGACGGGGCTCGTGAGCTACTGGTTCCACTTCTGCATCATGTTCGAGGCGGTGTTCATCATCACCGCCGTGGACACCGGGACCAGGGTGGGCCGCTTCTTCCTCCAGGAGGCGCTGGGCCGCTACTTCCCCCGCATGGCGGAGAAGGGATGGTGGCCGGGCATCGTCATGACCTCCGTGGTCTTCACCGGACTGTGGGGGTACCTGGTGGTCACCGGGGACATCTTCACCATCTGGACTCTCTTCGGCATGTCCAACCAGCTCCTGGCCTCCTGCGCCCTCATGATAACCACCAGCATGCTCATACGCATGGGGCGGGCCCGCTACGCCTGGACCACGGCCGTGCCCGCCGTCTTCATGGCGGTCATCTGCTTCTGGGCGGGATACATACAGATACTTCAGGGCTACATCCCCTCAGGCCAGTGGGTGCTGGCGGGCCTGGGCATCCTGATAGTGGCCCTCATGCTTGCCGTCTTCGCCGTGACCGTCGTCAGGTGGGTTGAGCTCCTCAGCGTGAAGGATTCCGTGACCGACTCCTTCGGCGACAGGGTGCTGGCTCTTGTCGCCGACAGGGAGTCACGTGCCTAGTCCTCCCCGGAAAAGCCGTCCGGGCCGGGGGGCCCCGGCGGCCGGCCGTATGGCCGGACGCCGCCACGGGGGGCGGGACGCGGCCGGAAGCCGTCCGGAACGCGCCTCGCCCGGACGCGCCTCCGGAGGGTTTCCCGGGATAGGCCCCGGGATAGGCCCCGGGACCGGTTCCGGGGCGGGAGGCCGGAGAGTCGCGGGCATCCCCTGCCGGAACGGCCTGCTGGCCCTCTGTCTGACGTTTTCCCTCCTGGCCGCCGCGTCCCTGCTCGTCAGCTGCGAGCCCCGGAGCCTCCACCAGCGCGACGAGACCTCGGTCCTCTCCTACATAAGGGACTTCAGGAGCATTCCGGGGATTACCCAGGCCGAGATCAACGCCATAGAGGCCTTCCAGGCCCAGAGCAGGGTCTTCAGCTTCGGGACCCTGCAGAGCGCCGAGTCCTTCAGGAACCAGTCCGGGAAGATGGCGGGCTTCCTGCCCGCGTTCACGGGGTTCCTGAGCGACATGCTGCACCTGCAGTTCGAGCACGCCTTCTACGAGCGGGGAGAGCTGGGGACCGCGCTGTCCCAGGGATGGCTGGACTTCGCGAGCGAGGTGGAGGCGGGCGCCCCCGACGGAAGCTCCTTCTTCCTGACGGATCCGATCTACGAGAGGATCGTCAAGGCCTTCAAGAGGAAGGGAGCGGACGATCTGAGGGAGCTGGCCTTAAGGAAGGTCCCGGTGTTCGGCTTCATGACCGGCACCAGCATCCGCGAGCGGGTGCTCGAGGCCACGGCCTTCCATGTCCGGGCCGAGAACGTCGGGAGCTACGGGGAGGCGGCGGACAGGCTCCTGGACGGGACCCTGGACGCCTTCTTCGAGGAGTCGAGCGCCCTCGCCTTCTTCGACTCCTACGCGGAGGTGGCCTCGGAGGACTACTTCCCGCCCATTGATCTCCCGCTGTCCTTCGCGACCGGGAACCCGGAGCTCTCGCCTGTCATAACGGTGGTCCAGAAGTTCATCCTGGCCGGCGGCGACGAGTACCTCTCCCGGCTCTATGCCGAGTCCAGCATGGACAACCAGCGGAACCTCTTCGAGTCGTCCCTTGACCGGGACCAGATCGAATGGCTGCGGGCGTTCAAGGACTCCGGAGCGAGGATAAGGGTGGCTGCGGAGTCGGACAACTATCCGGTGAGCTTCTTCAACAGCCAGACCCAGACCTTCGAGGGCATAGCCCACGATTCCCTCCAGGAGGTGGCGAGGCTCACGGGACTCGGGTTCGAGATCGTTAACGGTCCGGGGGACGGCACGGACGTGCTGGAGGCGACGGTGCTTTCCGGGGGGGCGGACCTGCTCGCCACCTTCAACTTCATGTACCAGGAGCAGATGGGCATGGTGCTCTCGCCCAGGCCCCACTCCTGGGACCGCTTCGCGCTCCTGACCGCGCTGGAGAGCCCGGAGATAAAGTTCGACCAGCTCTTCTACGGCACGGTGGGGCTGGTGAGGGGCGACAGGAGAAGCGAGCTCTTCCGGAAGTGGTTCCCCAACTCGAGGAACATCATCTGGTACAGGACTCTCGACAAGGCCCTGGAGGCCCTGAAGCGCGGGGACATCATGTACGTGATGGGCTCCACGAACCTCCTGCTGTCGCTCACGAACTACCGGGAGGACCCCAGCTTCAAGGCGGGCCTCATCTTCGAGTACGAGGTGCCCTTCGGATTCGCCTTCTCCACCGAGGACCTGAACATGAGGGACGTGGT
Organism: Deltaproteobacteria bacterium; assembly: GCA_031264045.1. Lineage (GTDB taxonomy): Bacteria > Desulfobacterota > Desulfarculia > Adiutricales > Adiutricaceae > JAIRZX01. The sequence continues at coordinate 2,474 of JAISEQ010000047.1, read as the reverse complement.
GGGAAGGGCGGCCAGCCTGGTGCCGGTGGCCCAGATAAACGAGCGCTGGAACTCGCGCATGTTCGACTACAAGCGCAAGTTCCTCCGCGACACCGTGCCCTACTTCGTGGTCTTCCTGATACTCCTCATGGGGGTCCTGGCCGGGCTCTTCTACGAGAACCGCAAGAACAGGGCCCTGAACCGCGATCTGGAGCGCCTGGTCGACGAGCGCACGGAGAAGCTCCGGACGGCCCAGGTGGATCTGGACCGCGAGCGGCAGCTCTTCAAGCGGATACTGGACTCCTGCCCCCTGTGCTTCACCATCACCATGGACGGGTTCATCACCTTCCTCACCCCCTTCGCCCAGAGCTTCCTGGGCATGGGCGACGGGGACAGCATCTACCGCTGCTTCGCCGTGCGCGAGGAGCTGGAGGGGGCGTTGAGCGATCTGGACTTGGGCGAGACGCTGAACTGGAGGCCCATGCGGATCTACCGCATGGACGGCGCCGTGCGCGAGGTGCTGGTGAACGCCTTCGTCTCCGACTACTACGGCCGGAACGGGGTGATGGCCTGGTTCACGGACGTGACCGAGCTCCGCGAGAACGCGAGGGATCTGGCCCTCGCCAAGGACATAGCCGAGGACAGCGCCAAGGCCAAGAGCGAGTTTCTGGCCAACATGTCCCACGAGATCCGCACCCCCATGAACGCCATAGTGGGGCTGACGCAGCTCACACTGCAGACCGATCTGTCGGACATCCAGCGGGACTACCTGGAGAAGACCTCCGCCGCCGCGAAGTCCCTTCTGGGAATCATAAACGACATCCTGGACTTCACGAAGATCGAGGCGGGCAAGCTTTCGATGGAGAAGATAGAGTTCAGGCTGGAGGAGGTGATAGACGGGGTCCTGAACCTCGTGATGGTGAGGGCCAACGAGAAGGGCCTGGAGCTCCTGCTGTCGGTCTGCCCCGACACCCCCACGTGCCTGGAGGGGGATCCCACGCGCCTCGGGCAGATCCTGAACAACCTCATGAGCAACGCCGTGAAGTTCACCGAGGAGGGGAGGGTGACCCTCTCCATAGACGCCCTCCAGGAGAGCCAGGGCCAGGCCATCCTGAAGTTCAGGATCCAGGACACGGGCATAGGGCTCACCGAGGAGCAGATAAGGAAGCTCTTCACCGCCTTCAACCAGGCGGACACCTCAGTCACCCGCCGCTTCGGGGGCACGGGGCTGGGGCTCGCCATCTCCAGGCGCCTGGTCGAGATGATGGGCGGGAAGATCTGGTGCGAGGGGAAGCCCGGCACGGGGAGCACCTTCTACTTCACCGCCATGTTCGGCGTCCTGGATCAGAAGCGGCGCTACGCCTCCCTCCAGGAGGACATGAAGTCCCTCACGGCCCTCGCCGTGGACGACTACGAGCCGGCGCTGACGGTCATCCGCGACGAGCTCATGAGCCTGGGCTTGAACGTGTACACGGCCTCCAACGGCAGGAGGGCCCTCGAGATAGTCCTCGCGGGCCTGAAGTCCCCTCCCGCCGTGGACGTGGCGATACTGGACTGGCAGATGCCCGGCTGGGACGGCATAGAGACTGCCAGGCGGATACGCGGCAAGGTGCCCGAGGACCGCTGCCCAGCCATGATAATAGCCACCGCCCACGACCGCGACCGGATACTGGAGAGCGCCCGGGAGGTCGGCATCCGGACTCTCCTCTCCAAGCCGGTGGTGGCGGGCTCCCTTCATTCCGCCATATCCGAGAGCCTCTCCCTGAAGGCCAGGGCCCCCAGGAAGGCTCGCCGCCAGGCCATGGACGCCTCCCAGGTCGCCCACCTGAAGGGCTCGCTCATCCTGCTCGCCGAGGACAACGAGGTGAACCAGCTGGTGGCGAGGAAGCTCCTGAAGAACGCCGGCTTCGAGGTGGACATAGCCTCCAACGGCCGCGAGGCCTTCGAGAAGGTCCAGGCCCGCGACTACGCCCTGGTCCTGATGGACATACAGATGCCCGAGATGGACGGTCTCACCGCCACCAGGGCCATCAGGGCCCTTCCCGGATACGAGGAGCTCCCCATAGTGGCCATGACGGCGCATGCCATGAGCGGGGACAGGGATCTGAGCCTGGCGGCCGGCATGAACGACCACATCACGAAGCCCATCAACCTGGACGCCCTCTTCGCCGCCCTGAACAGGTGGATCAGGGTTCCGGCCGGGTCCGGGACGGAGATGGAGCCTGAGGCGGAAGCCGATTCCGCGGCAGAGCCCGAGCCTGCGGCTCATGCCGGTTCGGAGGCGGGGCCCGAGTCTGCGGCTCATGCCGGTTCGGAGGCTGGGCCAGAGTCTGCGGCCCAGGCCGGTTCGGAGGCGGCGCCAGGGTCTGCGGCTCATGCCGGTTCGGAGGCTGCGCCAGGGTCTGCGGCCCCGGCCGGTTCGGAGGCGGGGCCCGAGTCTGGGGCTCATGCCGGTTCGGAGGCTGCGCCAGGGTCTGCGGCCCAGGCCGGTTCGG
>JAISEQ010000508.1 GCA_031264045.1 Deltaproteobacteria bacterium | reverse complement strand
CTCATCCTTCCTGCTTGGCCCGGACTCGCCTCCCGCCGTCTTATAATCCCCGTAACTATTCAGCTCCCCACCAAAAATGTCAAAATGGCTGTAGAATTTCTAATATAGGAGGCGGTCTTATTCGCATTTGCGTTTGAAATTCTCTTTTAGGAAATAACATTTTATTGCCACTTATCCACGTATCCGTTCACGGGGAGGAGCGGTCCGCACGCTCCGGGATGCCGGCCAATTCTCTCCCGGGGGTCCGACCGCCCGTCCTCCCCCGCCGGGTCATGACCCGCACCGGCGATATAAACTCCCCGCCCATGCCGTCCGGCAAGCCTGCCTATGGGGAGGGGAAGCGCCGGTCCGGGCGCCCGCCCGCTTGCCCCGTCATCCGTAAGCCTTCCGCCCCTGACCTCCGACGGCGGCCACCAGGAGCTCGGCGACGCTCCGCGGCCCTTCACGGAGAATCGGCCCGGCCAGATGTCTCCTGTCCCGTAATGAAGACAGCCCCTCAGCTCCTCTTTCCGTATGTATATTGAGGCTAACCTCCGGCAATCGTCTCCCGGCGGCGCGGGCCAAGTCCCGGGCAGATAAGACCCTGCCCGGGGACGGGTACGGAGGGGGAGGTTTGCCCCCTCTCTACCCACCGTGAACGGATACCATTATCTGGATATTTATAAAATCAATTTCCGTTTATTTTCCTCACCCTCCAAGAGAATTGCACTCATGACGATTCAAGCTATAGAGTTTAGCAGCGGCTGTATTTCAGGTTTGAACACCTCATATTGTCCCGGCTTCGATCAATTCCGAACGTAGAGAAGCAGGAATATCTAAACGGCGCGGGAGGATATCTAACCGGCACGGGAGCTGGAGGATATCTAACCGGCACGGGATACGAATACGGCGTAAACGCCGCTCCTGCAAACGCAGACAACCTCCCGGCATTTTCGTTGAACAGGCATCGACGGACGGACATGTGCCTTCTGACGGCGCTGACCTCCGGCGACGCCGGCCTCAGGTGATGCCGGCCCCGGCGAAACATGCCATGCCGACGCGGTCCGGGCCATGAAACCCTGCTCCGGACGACCGCGGACGCATCCGCAAAAATGTCGCGTCCGCCCGTCATGCAGTGCCAGTGTTCCGGCCGCGCAGTTCCCGCAGCGGCCCCTCCCGCCGGAGCCCGCCCGCGCCCTGTCGCCATCCGGCGTCCGGCATCCCTGCGGGCGGACCCCCCGCCGTCCCGCTACCTCTCCACGGTCACGGCGACGCCGGCCCCGCGCCCGCGGTTCTCCGGGCTGTACATCTCCTCGGCGTACGGGCCTTCGAGCACGTAGGAGCCAGGGGTCACCGGCCGCGCCAGATACGAGTAGGTGTAGACGCCGGGAGCCAGGTAGGAGGCGAAGAGCCTTATCGATCCGGGACGTATCTCCTCGTGCTCGAACCAGTGCCACCAGCCCGCCCAGGGGTCTTCCGCTTCCCGGTCAGCGGCCAGGAGGGCGGCCAGGTTGGGGTTCTGGTCCCTCAGGCGGAAGTCCACGGGCTCCAAGCCTGCCGGCACGGGTTCCTCGAGGGCCAGGTTCCGGCGGGGAACGGTCGTCATCAGGGTCACGGTGACCTTCACCACCTCGCCGCGCCTGAAGACGGACTCCCCGGGAGCTCCGGGCTCCGGACGCACGCGCCTGAAGCTCCTTGTCAGCACGAGCCCCCTGGTCGCGACCGGCAGCAGATCCGGCTTCCCGGACGCCCAGGTCAGCCTCCGGAACGACCACAGATCGCCTGTGCCCTCTATCTTCCAGGACGGGACCTGCCCTTCGGCCAGATCCCGCGCGGGTACCGAGACCTTCAGCGCCGGCGAGCGCGGTCCGGCGAGCCTCCCGTCCAGGACGGTCCTCCCGCCGACGCTGACGGTCACGCCGAGATCGGGCAGCCCGACCCCGTCCGCGGTCCCGGACGCGCCGGAATCAACTCCCGCGCCGGCCGCCCCGGACGTTCCCGAGACGGCGCCGGTACCGGGAGCCCCGGACTCCCCCGCCTCCCGCGCGCGCGGGGGCTCCGGACCGGACCGGGCCCTTCCGGCCCCGAGCCAGTTCCACAGGCCCCTCACGGTCACGGCGGCACGGTTCGAACCGGACGGCCCGCCGGCCGACGCGGTTCCCAGGGCGAGAGGGGCAATGAGCGGGTGGCCGGGGTCGGCCTCCGAGAGGGCGAGCAAGGCCATGGCGCTCAGATCGTCCCGGCCCGGAAGCCACAGTTCCCCGCCCCCGCCGCCGAACGGGCCGCTCGCCCGCGCGGTCGTACCTGAGATCTCTATCCCCGAGGCCACCATCGGGATGAGCTCCGCGAGCCGGGCGTCCCGCGCCCGGGACGGGGGCAGCGCGCTCGCGGCCCTCAGGAGCAGCGTCCTCCCGGCCGTCCCCAGCGCGGACCTCCCGGCGTACAGGGGCTCCAGGTCGCCTTCCCGCGGCCGCCCGGCCCTGAACAGCGCCCCCAGGACGTAGAGCCTGGCCTCGGCGCCCCCGCAGAGCCCGCACGGCTCCCCTGCCGGGAAGGACCCGGCCGGCTCCGGAAAGCGGCCGCCTCCGGGGGAACCGGCGGCGCCGGGGAAGGGATCGGAGCCGGAGGCCTTCGCGAGCTCCGCCTCCAGGTACCCGGCGACTGCCCCGGCAAGGGAGTCCGGGACCTCGAAGCCGTCCTGTGCCGCCTCCGTCAGAAAGTCCAGGACCCATGCCGTGAGCACGGGGGAGCGCTCGAGCCAGTGCCCGTCCGGCCAGCTGGTGAAGCCCCCATCCCTCGATCTCGACCGCACGCGGGCTATCTCGGCCTCGACCCTGCCGCGCAGCGCGTCCTGGCGCCCGCCGTCCGCGGCGCCCCCTCCGGAGTCCGGCGCCCCGCAGGCGCCCCCGAGCCTCAGCTCGTGGAGGGCGCCCACGGCCCTGGAGACGCTCTGCTCGAGGCAGTCCCAGGGGTAGAGCTCAAGCTCCTTCAGGGGCGCTTCCAGAAGGCCGTCCATCCCGGCCGTGAAGGTGAGATCGAGCCCCCCCCGCGCGGGATCGGCCCCCTCGGGGAGCCTCGCGCCGGGCATGGCGCTCCCGGCCCCGGCCCTCGAGAACGAGGCGTCCGCCGCAAGCCTCCCGGAGCGCTTCAGGGGAACCGTGAAGAGCGCCCTGTCCGAAAAGCCGCCCAGGGACGCCCCGAACTCCACCGAAAGCGGCTCCCCGTTTTCGGAACCGGAAAGGCCCGCGCCTTCCGTATCCGGCCCGGGACCCGTATCCGGACCCTGACCCGTATCCGGACCCTGACCCGTATCCGGACCCTGACCCGTATCCGGACCCTGACCCGTATCCGGACCTTGACCCGTATCCGGCCCGGCGCCGACGGACGCCCGCGCCCTGAAGGACACCTCGACGCTCCCGCCGGGGGCGAGAGGGACGGTCTTCCTCGGCCCCTCCAGGAGCTCCACGCCGCTCCGGGGACGTATCTCGACCGCGAGCTCGCCCGGCTCCGCGGCGCGGCTGGTGACTATCGCCGACGCCTCGAACACGTCCCCGTCCGTCAGGTGGTCGGGGAGGGCGGAGCGGACGACCAGCTCCCTCGTGACCGTGAGCCTCGCCTCGCCGGTCCCCGTGGCGCGTCCCGCGCCGGTGGCGACGGCGAAGATCCTGTACTCGGTGAGATCGTCCGGAAGGGTGAACGCCGCCTCCACTTCGCCGTTCCCGTCGGGCTCCAGGGCCGGCGCGAAGAAGGCGACCGGCCTGAAGTCGCTGCGGAGGGGGCTTCCGTGCCCCGCGGGGAAGCCGCCGCCCCCGCCGGGGGCGCCGGGGGCCCCCTTGCCGGACCAGTCCAGGACGTCCAGGACCTCCGCGAGGGACGTGGACGTCCGGACCCTCAGGGGGAGCGCCCCGAAGAGAAGCGCCTCCGGTCGGAACGCCCCGTCGCCAAGCGCCTTCACCAGCCCCGCGTCCACCGCGGCGAGCGCCACCTCGCAGGCGGGGTAGGGCGAGCCGTCCCAGTACGAGACCCGGACCCTGACGCGGGCCTCGCCTCCGGGGACGCCCTCGGACTCCTCGGGAGTGACCTTCACGTCGAGCCTGTCCATGTCGGGGGCGACGTCCAGGGCCAGATAGCCCCTCCGGAACGACGGTTTCCCCAGATCCGGCCCGTAGGCCGGGGGCGGGGCCGTGCGGCCGCGGACCAGCATGACGGAGACGTGGAGGACGGGGGCGTCGCCGCGGGAGATCGGGATGTCCAGGACAGGGGCCCCGCCGGACAGATCGAAGGTCCGCGCCTCGCGCACCCCTCCCCGCTCCACGGTCAGGAGCCCGGTGCCCTCCGCGAAGGGGCTCCTGACCGCCACCCTGGCGGTGTCGCCCGGCCGGTAGAGCGCGCGGTCCGGCGAGAGCTCGACGCCGTCCTCCCCCCGGGGGCGCCAGGCTCCCCCCCCGCCCGCGACGGTGAAGTCGGCGGAGGCCACAGCCTTCCTGCCCTCCGGGTCGAGCAGCTCGCACACCACGTAATGCTCGCCCGCCTCCCGCGGCACCAGGGACGCCTCCAGGGGGCCGTCGCCGCTCGTGAGCTCCGTCCGGGCGACCAGGGTGTCGGTCATGTCGGTCACCTGGGCGAAGTATCCGCCGGGCGCGAGCCTCCTGGCGGAGCTCCAGGCGCGGCGGTAGAGGCTCGCCGAGATCTTCAGGCCCGGGACGGCCCTTCCCCCGGGGTCGGCCGCGACGGTCCGGAACCTCGCGGGGCTCCCCGGACGGACCACCCGATCGCCGGCCGCGATTCCCGCGTAGAGCGAAGCCGGGTGCGCCGTGAAGGTCCCGGTGCTCGTGACGGTCCTGGAATCGGCGTCCCTCGCGGTCACCGTCAGTCGGAAGGCCCGCGGGACCGGCGGCCCTCCGTCGGGTATCGCGGCCTCGAAAGCCGCCTTCCCCCCGGGACCCACGTCCGCCTTCCCGTCCACGACCATGGAGGGGGGGGCCGGATCGTAGCTCCATCCGCCCTCGGAGTCCTTCATGAGCGCCGTCCTGGCGGTGAAGCTCCACTCGGGGCCGAAGCCGGGGGGCCTGAAGTCCCACAGGGGACTCTGGCCGAGCTCGAACTCGGCCGTCCCCCCGTCCAGGGGGGCGCCGTAGCGGTACGCGCCCTCGGCGGTGAAGGTCACTCTTTCCCCGTTAACGGCGTCGTCCAGCTCCCCTATCTCGAGATCGAAGGCGGGGATCCTGAAGAAGCCCACCTGGAAGGAGCCGGCCGCGCAGCCGTCGGCGGAGCGGTAGGGCCCGCGGACGTCGGACGCCGGACGCGCCCGCGCGGGATCCAGATCGATCAGGACCTCCCAGAGCCCCGTCCTCGCTTCCGGGCCGATCGGGAAATCCAGCGGCACGGTCCCGTAGCGCCCCATCTCCGAGACGGCGTCCAGGGCGACGTCCCCGTGCGGATCGAGCACCATCACGCGGACGCTCCGGGCCTCGGGGACCCTGATCCCGTCCCCGGAAAACGTCCTGGCCACGATTTTGAGCCTCGCCGTCTCCCCCGGCCTGTAGACGGGCTGGGACGATATGAGGAACGCCTCCGTGTAGTCGCCAGAAAGGGGGTTCCGGTATTCGGTCACCCCCATGTGGTACGGGTGGAATCCCCGGGTCCAGTCCAGGCTCCAGAAGAGCCTCGCCGTCCCCTTGGACGCGGTGAAATGCAGATCCGGAAACTTCGGCGCCTCCCTTGCGCATCCCTCCGGCACGCGCTTCAGAAGCTCTTCCGCGCCGGGGAACCGGACCGTGCCGTCGTCCCCGGTCTCCCCGGTCCAGAGGGCCCCGCCCGCGCAGTCGACCACGGAGGCGGACGCCCCGCCGACTGGCTTCCCGTCCGAAAGGGACGTCACCCAGGCAAGCGAGCCCGTCCTCCCGACCTTGAACGTGGCCGCCAGATCCGTCACCTGGAAGAGGCTCCAGGAGTCGCCCTTCCCGGCCCCGGCAAGTATGACCCCTTCCCTCTCGCGTCCCCCCGTCAGCTCGGTGAGGCTTACCGGCTCCGACGTCTCTGCCCTGGAGCTGTCGCGGCGGGGCCTGACGGCAAAATCGCCGGCCGCCCCGGCGGACAGGCGGACCCCGTCCAGAAATTCCCTGGCGCCGTCCGGCACCGGCACCGGCGGCCGGGCCCCGGGCACCGCGGGCCACAGCGCGAGGAGAGACGCGGTCTCCGCGTCGGTCATGACCCTGCCGTAGACGGGCGCCTCGGCCATGTTCCTGACCGAGACCGGCACGACCGCCGGGAACGCCGACTCCATGACCCCGCCGGGAGAATCGATCCGCGCGTGAGGCTCGAAGGACCCCGTCCTGAGGCGGAACACCCGGTCCTCCGGGAGCGTCTGGCCGTAGACGTCGGGCATGCCGCGCCTGAAGACGAGCTCGTAGCCGGTCTCCGCCATGAAGTCCCCCCAAAGCAGGAACCCCGTCTGCACGGTCCCGTCCCCGGGGGGGTCGCCGCCGGAATCCCCCGCGGGCGGCGCGTCCCCGGCGGCAGGCCCGGCAACCCCGTCCTTCCCACGGGAAGCGGCAATCTCCAGCCATTTCCCCTTCAGATCCGCGTACTCGGGATGCGGGGGGGTCATCTCGATGAATCCGGCCGCGTCGGACATCCTCACGGGGTTGGAGAAGCGCACCGACAGCCGGGCAAGCTCGGGCCGTTCGAACGCTCCCGCGCCGTCCGGGCCTCCGGCGCCGCCGGATTCCGGATCGCCCTCACGGGAATCGAACCCGGACACGGTGACCGCGAGATCCCCGTAGGTGCGGCCGCTCGCGACCTCCAGGTCCTCCGCGAGGGGCGCCAGGCCCTCCTCGGGGGACGTCCCGGCCCGGATTACGAGCTTCCACACGGTCCCCCGGGGAAGCTCCGCTTCGGAGAGCGCCTGAAGCGCCCTCGCCCGCATGCCCCGCCAGACGTCCCTCCTGGCCCAGCGCGCCGGCGCCTCCCCGGGCGAGCCGGGGGTCCCCCAGACGAAGAAGCTCCTGCCGTTGAGCATCCCGGGATCCGCGGGCTGGTTGAACACCGCGTCCACGACCGGCCTGAGGGCGGTCCCGGGGGAGGGATCCGTGACTTCGCGGGACCACTCCGCCGCGAGCGGGGGGAGGGCGAAGCTGGTCTCGAAGGGGCCTCCCCGGAGTTCGGCCCCGGAAAGCGACCTGATGCCGGGCCTTAAGCGCACCGCGGCGGACAGGCTCCCCATGGCGGGCTTCTCCGGCACGAAGCCCAGCGTGAACTGGTTTATCCAGACCACCCTGCCGGGCAGGGGGGGATCCACGGACAGGAGCGACTGGTCGGCCCGGTCGAGCTCCCCCAGCTCGACCATGGGCTGGCTGAACATCACCGCGGCCTGCGTGAAGCTTTTCACGTCACCGGCGGGCAGGAACTGCAGGATCTCCAGCGGCTCCCCGTCCCCGGCGGCCGTGGCGGGCCGCTCCGACCCGGATCCGGCCGCGCCTCCGGCGGGGGGCGCCCCGTCCTCCCCGGGGGACGATCCGGGTCCGCACCCGGAAAACGCCATGGCCAGAGCCAGGACAAGGAAAAGGAAAA
>JAISEQ010000449.1 GCA_031264045.1 Deltaproteobacteria bacterium | reverse complement strand
CCGTTCCCGCCGGGGTGGCGCACATCTCGGCCACGTTCTCCAACACCATCGTGACCATCACCGACCCAGACGGCAACACCCTCGTGTGGTCGAGCTCCGGGGTCATGGGCTTCAAGGGTTCCCGCAAGAGCACCCCCTACGCCGCCCAGACCGCGGTCGAGGACGCCTGCAGGAAGGTCCGCGAGTACGGGATGCATACGGTCCAGATCTACGTGAAGGGCCCGGGCAACTCCCGCGAGTCCGCGCTGAGGGCCTTCGCGGCGTCCGGGCTGCACGTGACCCTCATAAGGGACGTGACCCCCATACCCCACAACGGCTGCCGCCCCCCCAAGAGGCGCCGCGTATAGACCCGCGGCCCGGGGCAGGGCGCCGCGTCCCATACCGGCCGGCCCTCCCGCCCCCAAGTTCCGCTACGGCCCCAGCTCGCCCCGGAAGGGGCCGGGGCCCGCCGGAGACCCTCCGAGGCCGCCGGCCCGGCCCGTCCGCACGGGCGCGGTTTCCGCTGCGGCACATCCCAGCACATTTCGGGAGGAACGATTCGTTTGGCCAGATACACCGAGGCAAGCTGCCGGATATGCCGGCGCGAGAGCACCAAGCTCTTTCTGAAAGGGGACCGCTGCTACTCCGCCAAGTGCTCCTTCGACAGGAGGCCCCAGGCGCCGGGCATGCACGGCAAGCACCGCGGCAAGCCCACGAGCTACAGCCTGATGCTCCGCGAGAAGCAGAAGGTCAAGCGGTCCTACGGGCTCATGGAGAAGCAGTTCAGGTCCCTCTTCGAGAAGGCGGAGCGCCAGAAGGGCATGACAGGCGGGAACCTCCTCATCCTCCTCGAGAGGCGCCTGGACAACATAGTCTTCCGCCTCGGCTTCGCCGGGTCCCGGGCCCAGGCCCGCCAGCTGGTCTCCCACGGCCACTTCCAGGTGAACGGCCGCAAGGTGGACATCCCGAGCTTCCTCGTGAAGTCCGGGGACGTGGTGGCCATCCGCGAGAAGAGCCGCGGGGCGGCGGTCATCGTCGGAGCGATGGAGACGGTCGGCCGCCGGGGCGTGCCCCCCTGGATGGAGCTCGACAAGGGCGCCTTCACCGGGAGGATCAAGGAGATGCCCACCCGCCAGGAGCTCCCCGTCACGATAAACGAGCAGCTCATAGTCGAGCTCTACTCGAAGTAGCGGCCGGGTCGCTCCAGGGCCGCGGGCGGCTTTGCCCGGTTCCCGGCGCGCCGGGTCCCGGGCCGTTCTGCGCGGTCACGGGCGGCCGCGCCCCGCGCCGGGCGCGCCTCCGGGCGGGCCCGGGCGGTCATGACCGGCAGGCCGGAGAAGCCATTGAACCTGAACCCGCGAGCGGTTCCCGGGAGAGGCCATGGAAAAGAAGCTGTCTGAACTGAAGATCCCGCCCAAGGTCGAGATTGACGATTAAGACGGAGGCCGGATCTACGCGAAGTTCGTCTGCGGCCCTCTCGATAGGGGCTTCGGGCTCACCCTCGGGAACGCCCTCAGGCGCGTGATCCTCTCCTCCATGACGGGGGCCGCCATCACCTCCGTGAAGATAACCGGAGTCCTGCACGAGCTCTCCACCATCTCCAACGTGAAGGAGGACGTGGCCGACATCGTGCTGAACCTGAAGGAGGTCCGCCTGAGGCTCGCCCCCAACGCCGAAACGGCCGAGCTCCGCCTGGACGTGCCCGGGCCCGCCGAGGTCACCGCCGCGGACATAGTGACCGACCACCGCGTCGACATCCTGAACCGCGGCCAGCGGCTGGCCTCCGTCGCGGCCGAGGGGCGCCTCACCATGATCATGAAGGTGGGGGCCGGCCGGGGATACGTGCCCGCCGAGAAGCCCGACCCGGACGAGAGCCAGGAGATAGGCGCCATTCCCGTGGACGCCATGTACTCGCCCATCCACAAGGTCAACTTCAACGTCACCAACACCACCTTCGGCCACCGCACCGACTACGACAAGCTCACCCTGGAGGTCTGGACCGACGGCTCCATCTCCCCCCAGGAGGCGGTCTCCAAGTCCGCCAAGATCCTGACCGAGCAGCTTCAGATCTTCTCCACGTTCAGCGCCCCCGGCGTGGGCCTGGGCTCGGCCGCCGTGTCCGCGGGCGGCCCCATGGACGCCGCCTACTACCGCACCGTGGACGAGCTGGAGCTCTCCGTGCGGGCGGCCAACTGCCTGAAGAACGCCGACATCTACTACATAGGCGAGCTGGTGCAGAAGACCGAGAGCGAGATGCTCAAGACCAAGAACTTCGGCCGCAAGTCGTTGAACGAGATCAAGGACGTCCTGAACAACCTGGGCCTCCATCTCGGCATGAGCGTGGGCGAGTTCAAGCGCCCGGCCATGAGCGACGAGTAGCCCCACCCCGGCGCGTTTCATTCCGTGCCCCCCGCCCCGGCCTCCGAGGCGGACGGGCGCCGATATCTGGAGAAAAGGACCATGAGGCACCGCAAAGCCAACGTCAAGCTGGGGCGCACGGCTTCCCACCGAACGATGATGCTCCGGAACATGGTGACCGCCCTGTTCGCGAACTACCTCGTAGACAACGACGCCGAGAAGGCCAAGGAGGCCAGGAGGGCCGCCGCGGACGCCGAGTCGAAGGCCGGCCGCGGCAGGGACGTCGCCCAGCCCGTCCGCAGGACCAGCCGGATGGTCACCACCGTGGACAAGGCCAAGGCCCTGAAGCCCCTGGTCGACAAGGTGG
>JAISEQ010000393.1 GCA_031264045.1 Deltaproteobacteria bacterium | reverse complement strand
GCCGTCGGGGGGAGCTTCGCCGCCGCGGCCTTCAGCCGCTGCACTTTCGGGGGGGAGTCCCTCGCGGGCTCGGATCTGTCCGGGGCATCCTTCGAGGGGTGCCTGTTCTCCGGGGACGTGCTTTCCGGCGCGGTGCTGGACGATGCCGTCTTCGCCGGATCGAGTCTGGACGTGCCGGCCAGCCGGGGCGCGCGCATGAGGAAGGCCTTCTTCAACCGTTGCGGCTTCGGGGGGGCCTTCGAGCTCCGGGGGGCGGATCTGACGTCCTGCGTCTTCATGGACTGCTCGTTCGGGGCGCTGGGCATCCTGGAGTCCTCGCTGGAGTTCTCCGTCTTCAGGGCCTGCACCTTCGCGTCCGTGAAGATGATGAAGTCCCGGGGGGCGGGCATGCAGATGACGGGGCTCGCCATTCCGGCCTTTACGGCCTCGGCCTCCGAGCTGCCCCATTCGGCGTTCGCGGATTCGGCGCTGAGGGGCGCGAGGTTCGAAGGCGCGGTCCTGGACGGGGCGTCCTTCTCCGGGGCGGATCTGTCGGGCGCCGTCTTTGCCGGGTCTTCCGCGGCCAAGGCCGTCTTTACGGGGGCGGCGCTGAAGGCCGCCGACCTGTCGGGGCTCTCCGCCCCCTTCGCCGACTTCTCCCGCTGCGACTTCACCGGCGCCGGATGCGCGGGAGCGGATCTGAGCTCCGTGAACCTCCACCGGGCCGTCGGCATCGATCCCCGGGCCCCGGGGATGAACGCGGCGGGGGCGAGGCTCACCGACCGGGCCCTTGCCAGGGCCGAGGACTTCAGGCCGGGCTTCAGGAAGTGAGCTCAGGCTTCCGGCCCCCCCGGGGGCCAGGGGAGGCGTACGGTTCCGCCGGGCCGGGCCGGGTTGGCCGGGCGGAAAGGAAGCGCCAACGCCGTTGGCGCCTAAAACCGGCGGAAAGGCGGCGGACAGCCGGAGGAAGCGCCGCCGGGCGACGGGCCCCTCGGCGGAAAGCCGCCGTCGGCGCGGGACCCGGAATCTCCCCAACCCGTGCTGGCCCCTGGCACGGATCATGCTCAATTCCCGGTGAGGCTCCGGGGGACACGGCCTGAACCGCTCCGGACGCCGGGGGTGTATCGGGCATGGGAACCGGCGGCGGGGAAGACGGGAAACGCGGGGACGCCGGCCGCCCGGAGGGGATCGCGGAGGCGGCGGGGGCGGACGGAAGCGGTGAGGCGGCCGGAATCCTGGAGACGGCCCTCCGTGCCCCCTGCATGGGGCTTCCGGACGTGGAGGAGCACATGAGCGACATGATTATCGCCTCGTTTCTCGCCCTGGCCCCCGGCCCGGCCCCTGAGGGGGCCCCCGCCCCCGCCGGGGAGAGCGAGATCATCAGCTGGGTGCTTGACGGAGCCGTTCCGTCCCCGGACGGAACGGGGGAGGGGGGCGGCGCGGGAGGGCCCTGGCGCCCGCGGTTCACGGCGGCAATTCTTGCGGACGGAAAGAGGACGCGCCGCTAGCGCCGGCTCCCGGCTTTCGCGGGACGGCCCCGGCAGCTTACAATGGTCTTTCGGAGGACGCCAAGATGCAGGAACTGAATTTCAGCCTGAGCGCCCCCTGCGGGGAGGCGGAGGCCCCGGCCGCCGGCATCCTTTCCCGCCGCGCGGCAGGGCAGATGAGCCTGGAGGACTTCATAGGAGACGGGCCCGTCCTGTTCCCTCCCGCCCCCCGGACGCCGGGTCTGGCGGAGGGCGCCGTGGAGGAGGCCGGTGAGACGGTCACGTGCGATTTCGGGCCTGAGAAGGCCGTCTGCAGGGTGGCCCCCTCGTGCCTCGTGGCTCCCGCGAAGGGGGACAGGGTGCTCGTGTTCAGGGGAACCTCCGACAGCTACGTGCTGGCGGTGCTCGAGCGTTCCGGCCCGGCGGTGATAGCCCTCCCCGGGTCCTCCAGGATAGAGTGTTCAGAGCTGACCGTGGCGTCGGACACGCTTGGCGTGGTCAGCTCCGAGACCGAGGTGAGGGCCGCGAGGCTCACGCTGAAGGGCATGCTGGCCAGGGCGGACTTCACTTTCCTGACCCTCAAGGCGCGGCAGTTCGTCCGCCTTGCCGTGCATTTCCTCTCGCGTTCCAAGGCGTCTAGGGAGGAGGCCGAGGAGGCCATGAGGCTGTCGGCTCCCGATCTGAGGATGGACGCTTCCGAGACCCTCCGCGCCCGGGCCGGAAACATCGATCTTAAGGCCGAAGGCGCGGCCAAGATGGACGGCTCGACCGTCCAGCTGGGGTGAAGGCATGTTCGCTCTGACCGTCAAGGGGGGCACGGCGAACTCGCTCGCCCCCGATGTCTGCAAGGTCCCGGCCCCCCCGGCCGGGCCGATACCTACCCCCCTGGTGAACATGTTCCAGCTGAACATGGCCAACCCCGGGACAATCTCCACCAAGGTCATGATGGACGGGGCCTTCGCCCTGAACGCCCAGACCAAGGTCCCGATCTCGAGCGGGGACGAGGCCGGGGTGGCCGGGGGCGTGGTCTCCAACGTCTTCATCCAGACCGGAACCTTCTCCCCGTCCTCCGCCTCCATGAAGGTCATGATCGAGGGCAAGCCCGCGGTGGCCATGACGGCCCAGACCTTCCACAACGGCGACGCCTCCTTCAACACCACGGGGATTTGCCCCATGGGCCAGAACGCCAAGGTCATGATCAGCTGACGCCCGGCTTCCGCATTCCGGCGAGTCACGGCGGTCCGTCCGGCACCCCGAGGATCGCGGCCGGAATCCGGTACGCCGCCCCGGCGGAAATCCGGGATTGGGCGCCATGGCTCTCGATATTTTGAGACTTCGTTTCACGAACGTCTGGCCTCTTCTGAACGGGAGGCAAAGACGGACGTTTGCGGCTGACGCGGCTCAATTGCTATGTCATGGCGGCATTTCAGTATGTCATGGCGGCATTTTAGCTGCCGGAGATATATGCGGTTTATCTGGGGTTGCCGTATCAAAGGGGTCAAAGAATTTGAGGAATATCCTCTTGAGGGCAACGGAATCGGGATGCCTGGCTCTGGGAGGCAAACCCTTATTTCCCCAGATCCTGCTCTGATCCTTGATTTGGAATCTGTTTTGGAATCTGCGACCTGAGGTGACCCCGAGAGCCTCATCCGATGGACTTGTTTGAGCTCAGGCTCAACAGCAGACCGAGCAGGCTGTCCTGCATTTCAGGGCCATTCCGTGATTTATCGGATGGTAGCCGGTTTATGTAGCGAGTTTGGATATATCTTTCAGTCGAAACGAATAATATAGCTTTCAGTCGAAACGAATAATATAGCCTTCAGTTGAAACGTAAAGTTGAATATGGAAAATATCACTAAGATCGAGGTGTTCAATTTCAGTTTAATAGTTCCCAGGTAACAAATGATTTGAAGCAAGGACAACCTGTAATATCAGCTGATGCAAAAAATATAGAACTTGTGATAAATTTCATAAATACGGGAAAAACTTTAAGAAAGTTAAATGATTCAACTAGCCCGAGTTTCGTAGTTAAGTTGGATGAGGGCTTATGAAAATATCTAATGAGTTCAGCAGCTCAGAACTATCATAGATGAATATACCGACAAGAGACATCAAGGTCTGTCAGTTGATGATTCGATTGTGCTCGCGGCTATCAATCGGGCTGTCGGTGCCGTAAGTTAGAATGTTTTCCATGAGTCTTGGTTTAATAAGACTGTATTACCTCAATCATTTCTCTTTGCAAATGAAAAACCTTTTTAAGTAAAAGCTGTTGGAATAATATGTGATCGCGTTTCCGCGTAGAGTCATTGTTTTACGGTTTCGTCATGGATGACCGTCACTAATTTCACGCCAAGTGTCACGGGCAACTTTTTCGGTGCTATGCCGAAGCGAGCGGGTTGTAGCCCTGGCGTTCCTCAGTCGCTGTCGCGTAGAGACCATTGGAGGAAAGCGGAAGTTCAGGTGAATTTGACCTTGACCCAGTCTCGCGCTGTGACCGTCTAGGCGTATCGGAGTGGTGGGATTACTGCTTTCCGAGAAAAGGATTCTGTTCTGGCGGTCGCGTGCGGAACGGCAAGGACTGGGTTTTGGTCAGATGTCAGGCAGGTGTCGTGTGTCGGGATAGGGGGAGGGGAGCGGTGAAGCTGGCCAGGCGGGATATCCGGGAACAGGAATGCGGTGTATGAAAACATTCCGATCCTTTGCTGAGGCCCTTAAGGGGCGTTCTCCAGGACGAGTTGCCGGAAAGCTGGCAGAGGCGGGCATGTCAAAATATATCAACGGATTCTTTATTTGCAAGGATGTTACGCGTGAAGCGTGGCTGAACGGGTACTCTCCCCGCGAGGTTCATTTTGTTCTCTTAATGTTATACCCGCATTTCATTTTTGTTTGTCATGAAACAAGATTTTTTTGTGGCCAGATTGCTGATCATCCAATTTGTAGCGCATCGGATGAAAGAAAGCCGTTTCGTGTCCGGCGGCTTCAACGGCCGGATTGTGACATACCCCGGGCTAAAGCCCAGGGGCTTCCCGTCCAAGGCGTCTCAGGCCCGCCAGATCAACGTCCGGGCTAACCCCGCGTGTCCCGCGGTTCTTATCGGTGAGCAGGCCGAGTATGCGCAGGCCCTCGGCACGGATGTTCAAGGCCGCGTTCATGTCCCTGTCCTGGGCGTGTCCGCACTCTTCGCAGACATAAACGCGCTCCGAAAGACCCGTTGCCGTCTTCACGGT
>JAISEQ010000352.1 GCA_031264045.1 Deltaproteobacteria bacterium | reverse complement strand
AGCCCGGCCGTGCGGGGGTCCAGGGCGGCGGTGTGCTCGTCCAGGAGAAGGAGGGTGGGGCGCACCAGGGTGGCCATCAGAAGGGTGAGCGACTGCCGCTGCCCGCCGGAGAGGAAGCCGGCCGGCTCGCCCAGCCGCTTCTCCAGACCGAGATCGAGGCGGGCGAGCACTTCCCTGAAGCGGGAGCGCTCCGCTCTGGTGATGCCGGACCGGAGAGTCCTCGGTTTCCCGCGGCGCTGGGCGAGCGCCATGTTCTCCTCGATCGACATGGAGGCGCAGGTGCCCCTCAGGGGATCCTGGAAGACGCGGCCCATGTGCTTTGCCCTTTTGTGCTCCGGCCAGACGGTGATGTCCGTCCCGTCCAGGACCAGCCGTCCCTCCTCGGGGATGTCCGCTCCGGCTATGCAGCTGAGGAGAGTTGACTTGCCGGCGCCGTTGGAGCCTATGACGGAGATGAACTCCCCCGTCTCGACGTTGAGGTCGAGGCGGTTCAGCGCCCTCACCTCGTTCACGGTGCCCCGCGCGAAGTACTTGGAGAGGCCTCTTATCTTAAGCATTTCCGGGCCCCTCATGCGTCTCGGGGCGTCTAGCCATTCTCCCCGCTCCGGCGCTTCTCGCGCAGCGTCTGGCGGAGACGGGGCACGATCAGGGCGCACACGACCAGGGTCGCGGTGAGAAGCTTCAGATCCGAGGGCCGGAACACCCTGAAGCTCAGGGCGGCCGCGATGGCCAGGCGGTAGATGACCGAGCCGAGCACGACGGATACGATTACGGTCGTGATGCGGCGGCTGTTGAAGAGGGTCTCGCCCACCACTATGGAGGCGAGGCCGGCGACTATCGTGCCCACGCCCATGCCCACGTCGGCAACGCCCTGGTTCTGGGCTATCAGCGCCCCCGAGAGCGCCACCAGGGCGTTGGAGATGCCGACTCCGGTTATGATGGTGAAGTGGGTGTTGACGCCCAGGCTGGTTATCATCTTGGGGTTCGCGCCCGTGGCCAGGAGCGCCTGGCCGTACTCCGTTCGGATGAGCCAGATGAGCATCGATATGACCGCGACCACCAGGATGACGAAGAAGATGTTCGCGGCGAGGTAGGGCGGGACGTTCAGCGCCCGTATCGGGTCGAACACCGTGCTCTTGCCGATGAGCGCTATGTTCGGCCTCCCTCCCATGACCCGGATGTTCACGCTGTAGAGCGCGGTCATGGTGAGGATGGAGCTCAGGAGGTGCAGGATCCCGAGCTTGGTCGTGAGCAGGCCCGTGACCGTCCCGGCCAGAAAGCCGGCCGCCATGGCGGGGATGAGCGCCAGGAACGGGTTGAGACCCTTGGAGACGCAGATGGCGGACACGGCGGCCCCCAGCGTGAGGCTGCCGTCCACCGTCAGATCCGGGAAGTCCAGGACCCTGAAGGTCAGGTACACGCCCAGGACCATGAGGCCGTAGACGAGCCCGAGCTCTATGGCCCCGGAGAAGGCGTACAGGCTCACTTTTCGATGGTTTCGCTGGCCCTGGCCTGGACCGCCGCGGGGATCTGGAGCCCCACCTTGGCGGCGTAGGCGGTGTTGATGATGAGGTTGAAGTCGGTCTGCTCCTCGACGGGAAGCGCGGAGGGCTTCACGCCGTCCCTGAGAATCTTGGCGGCCATGAGGCCGGTCTGGCGGCCGAGCTGGTAGTAGCTTATCGAGAGGACCGCCGCCCCGCCCTTGCGCACGGAGTCGTCCTCCGCCGGATAGATGGGTATCTTGTGGTCGAAGCTCACCTTGATGACGGAGTCGACGCTGGCGATGACCGAGTTGTCGGTGGGGAGGTAGAAGGCGTCGATCTTGCCCACCAGGCTCTGGGCGGCGGGCATGACGCCGGCGGTGTCGGCCGTCACGGCCTCGATGAGCTCCAGGCCGTTCGCGGCGGCCGAGCGGCGGGCGAGCTCGACCTGAACGACGGAGTTGCTCTCGCCGGAATTGTAGATGATCCCGATGCGCTTGGCGGTCGGTTGGATTTCCTTTATGAGCGCGAGCTGGGCTGCCACGGGGTTCAGATCCGTGGTGCCGGTGACGTTCCCGCCGGGGCTCGCCGCGGAGGCCACGAGCTTCGCGTCCACCGGGTCGGTGACGGCGGTGAAGAGGATGGGCGTGTCCTTGATGCGCTGGGCGGTGATCTGTGCGGAGGGGGTGGCCACGGCGAGCACCAGGTCGGGCTTCTCGTCCACTATCTGGCTCACTATCTGGGTGACGGTCGGCATGTCGGCCTGGGCGTTGTGCTCGTGGTAGGTGACCTCCACGCCCAGTTCCGCCAGCTGCTCCTTGAAGCCGCGCACGGCCTCGTTCAGGGACGGGTGCTCGACGAACTGGTTGATGGAGACCGTGTAGGCTTCCGCGCCTGCTGTAAGGCCGAATGCGGAGACGCACGAGGCGAGGGCTAGGCAGAGGAGAGTTTTCATTGTTCCTTAAGCCGCGTGGCTTCCTGGCGCGGGCCCTGCGGCACCTCCGTTCAAGATTTGGTTTCCGTTCAAGATTTGGTTATGGACGTCCCGCTCTGGGGGTCCGGAGAAGGCGGAAGAACTCCGTTCGTCCCGCTGGCGCGGCGGGGCGGGTGTGCAGTAAAGGGGCCGGTTTCCTTGGCTATGTTGCCCCGCAACTATAAGCTTTTTGGCCGCGTCAAGTCAACACGCGCGATGTCCGGAGACATTCGCGCGGCCTCCGTCCCGACCTTCGGGGAGGCATCCCCCCCGGCCCTTCCCGGCTGCCGTGAGTGGCCGCCGGCGGATGGCGGCGGACCGCCCGGCAGGCGGTCCGGACGGGGCGCCGCGTTTCTTCGGGAAGCGCCGGCATGTTCCTTCTCCCGGCCGTGCCCGCGGCTGGGGGACGACCCGCCCGGGGGCGGAGGGGCTCGCGGTCAGCCGAAGCTGTCCGAGGAAGGGATGGGGGGGCGCCGTGTTCCTTGGGGCGGCACCGCGTCCGCCGGTGCGGCGCCGCCTTTCGCGAGGCCGGGGAGCGTTTTGCCGAAAGCCCTCCGTGCGGGCTCCCCCGCCTGTGGCCGCCGCCGGGGGGCCGGGGCGGGAAAAGCCCTCCGCCCCGCCGGGGGATTCGCATGCCGGCCGTGAGGCCCCGTCGCCCCCCGGCAGGGTCGGTCGCGGGGCGCGCGTGTCCGGGCCGCCGGACGTGCGCCCGCCGGGGTTCTCACGGGGCATGGGACGGCCCGTCAGGCGGCAGGCCCGGCTCCAGGCGCGGCGGCAGGCACGGCCATCCCGTTCGGCGTTTCAGGAAGCCCTTCCGGCCGGGATCGCGCCCGGTCCGGGGGCGTCCCGTTCCGAAAGCGGGCCCGGCATTCGGCGGGGCCGCCCGCTCGCTTTGCGGCGGACAAATTTCGCGCGGCCGCGGATGCCCTTCTCCGTTCCGGCGGGAGCTTTCCGCCATGAGGAAAGAGGTTCGATATTTGCGCCAATATATAATTTGCTCTCTTGTTTTCTCTGCATTCCTTTCTCCGGTTTTCTGCGGCTAGCGTTTTTCAGGCTTAAGGCATGCCTTTCTGAAGCTTGCATTTTTCAAGACCGATGTCATTATGGAGCCGATAGTTCCCTCTTCATTCCGCTTCTGCTCTTTCCGTTTCTGCTTTTTTGGGCGTTTTCTTTCGTTTGCCCGCCCGCCCGTTCCGGTCGTCCTGAAGGATAGTTTCCGGTAAAAATCAAAAATCATGGAATAAGAAGTTTTTTGCAGAAATTAAGAGTGCTCCCAATCGCGGAACACTGATATTTTTTTCATTTTGGGTATTTTTTCTGTTATTTTTTTGAATATTATTTCAAATTTCGTTGACCGCCCGGGTCTCTCCGGCCTCAAAACACGGCAAATGTGTTGACATCGGGGCAGGCAGCCGCTATACTTTGCATGACTGCATATTTTAGCCAGCCGGGCGGCGCGGCCGCCCCCGTTTGAACCTCCATCGGCGGATGCCGCTTCCCGGCGCGAAGTCCCGGTCCGCCTGACCCCGGTCCCTTCCGGGGCCGTCCGCTCCGCTTTCGGGGACTCCAGTCCCTCCGGCCCGCGCCTCCCCCCTGCGGCCTCATGCCCGCGCCGCCGCGCTTCCGGGCTCCGCCGCCCCGTCCCCGACTCCCGGACCCCGTCCGGGCTCCCCCGCCGTCACGGTTCCATCCCCGCCTCGGGCCCCGGCCCCAGCAACCCCTGTCCTTGCCTGTCCCGAACGGGGCACGGTCGGCCTTTCCCTGGCCCTCCGTCCCCGCCGCGGCTCCCCGCAGCCTCACGGAACCTTCCGGAATCCAGTCCTTGCCCTCCCCGGCTTTTCCGAAGACCGGGCCGCGTCCCGCCTGCGTCCCGGCCCCCGCGCCGAGCGGGGCCCCCGGGCCGGCGCCTCCGGGAGCGCGGCCTGCCCCGTGGCATCTCATCTAGCGGTCGAACTTGAACATAAGCGGTTGAACATGGACAGCGGGGCGCATCCCCATGCGCCCCCTGCGCGTCCGCGGCCGTACGGCCCCGGCGGGACAGCTGACGCGGCGGGCTCCGCCTGCCGCCAGGGTGTTTTCACATGGACGGACCACAAGTGGACGGACCACAAGGCGACGGACCACAAGGCCGGATACCGGGCCCAGCCTATCCCCGCGGGAAGCCGAAGGAAGGCCTCCCGAGCCCGCGCCCGGGCGATCTGCCGCGGGCTTCCGGCGCCCCCTCGCCCGGGAGATCCCCCCTCGCCCCCTTCCTCGGAGGCCGGGACTTCGGGCCGCCGGGCTCCCCGCCCGCCGGGGGGGTGGCGCCATGAGCGTCGTGGCGGGATTCAGGGCGCGCGCGGCAGCCCGCCCGGCGCCGGTGGCCTGGAGGGACGCCCTGGGCCGCGCGAGGCGGGGTTCCGGGGCGCTCCTGTTCGTGTTCACCGCGGCTGCCGTCCTGGCCGTCACCCTCTACACCAGGGGGCTCATCTCCGACTACATAGCCTCGGACCGCGAGAGCTTCGCGGTGGATCTGGCCTCCGCGGCGGCGGAGGCCGCCTTCCTGGCCTCGAGGGACGAGATTCAGGGGTACCTCGCGGATCCCGACCCCTCGCCCGAGGGGCTCGCGAGGCTGAGCGCGAACCTGCAGGGCTTCGCCGGGGGGGATCTGAGGGTCAGCTACCTGCGCCTGGCGGAGGGGGCGGTCCTGTACATGGCGGACTCCGGAGGGCCGTCCGGGATCGCGCCCCCCGGAGGGCTCTACGACTCTTCGGCGAGGCTGGGGCTCGTACGGGCCTTCGACGGCCAGGAGGTCCCGGCCGAGCATGTCCGGGCGTCGGGGGACGAGAACCGCTATGCCGCCTACTCCCCGGTCTTCGGGCCCGAGGGGGCAGCCGCGGCGGTGGCGGTCGCCGAAGCCAGCTGGGGCGCGGGGCTGCCGTCGTGGCTGGTGGGCATGAGGTCCCTGTCCGGGGTGCAGACGGTGGCGCTGATAGCCTTCCTGTGCTCCGGCTTCGCCTGTCTCATGGGCTGGAGGAGGGAGGCGAGGCTGGCCGATGCCGCCAACCGGTCCAAGTCGCTCTTCCTGGCGGGCATGTCGCACGAGATCCGCACCCCCATGAACGCGATAATAGGCCTTTCCGAGCTCGCCCGCCGCGACTACGGGAAACTCAAGGCGCTTGAGCACCTGGAGGGCATCAAGACCGCCGGGGCCGGGCTCCTGTCCATCATAAACGACATACTGGAGTTCTCCCGCCTTGAGGCCGGCGACCGCAGCGGCGAGGAGGCGCCCTACGGGACGGCCAGGCTCATAAGCGGCGCCGTGTCGGTTGTCCGGGCCGGGCTGGGCGCGGCCCCGCTGAAGCTCCTGGTCGATGCCCGCCACGATCTCCCGGAGACTCTCGTCGGGGACGAGGGGCGCGTCAGGCGCGTCATGCTGAACCTCCTGGGCCAGGCGCTCCGGAACGCCAGGGGCGGCTTCGTGAGGTTCTCAATAGAGCCCGAGCCGGAGGGGTACGATCTGAGGCTCGTCCTGACGGCCGAGGTGCCCGGGGCGGTGATGGGCCCCGGGGAGCTCGAGAGGCTTTTCGGCGGCTTCCGCCCCTCGGACGACGCCCCGCAAAGCGAGGACGCCCTCCCCGCCCTCCCCCCGGACGGGGCGGGCCTGGGGCTGGCCCTGGCCGCCAGCGTCTGCCGGGCCCTGAAGGGCGGGCTCACCGTGCGTCCGGGACCTGCCGGGGTGGGGGCGGTGTTCCGCGCCGAGATGGTCCAGAAGGTCGCCTCCTGGCGTCCGGTGGGCCCACTGTTCTCCGCCGCCCCTGCGGGCGGCAGATCCGAGGCGGGCTTCACGGCCCCCGAGGCCAGGGTTCTCGCCGCCTGCGGCTCGCGGGAGGTCCTGGATGCCGTGGCCGCCCTGCTGGCGCCGTACGGCATAGCCGCCGACGGGGCGCTCTCCGGGGAGGAGGCCCTGGAGAAGCTGGCCCTCCGCGACTACGATCTGGTGCTCCTGGACCAGGTGATGGCGGGCATAGGGGGAGCCGGCATCTGCCGCCGCATCCGCTCGGCGCCGGGAGGCCGCTTCCGGAAGCTCCCCGTGGTGGCCCTGGCCGATCCGGGGGCCGAGGACGAGGCGGACCTGCTGACCTGCGCCGGCTTCAGCGGGGCGATCGCCAAGCCGGTGGACCCGGCGGAGCTCGACGACGCCCTGGCCAGGTGGATTCCGCGTTCCAAGACCGTGCCCCGAGCGGAGTTCGGCGACTGCCTCGTGACCGGCTCGGGCGGGCCGACGGACGGCCAGGTCCGCGCCGCCTGGAGCCGGGCGTTCTCCGGAGGCGCCGCCTTCGACGAGCAGGCGTGGAGCCGCTCCGTCTCGACCGGCTCCGCTCTCGGACGCTCCGCCTGGAGCGGCGGGCATGCGCCGGGGGACGGGGCGGGCGCCGCGTCCGGCGGAGGCTCCCCGGCGGCGAAGGGCCTTTCCGGGGGATCCGCGATGCCGGCCGCCGCGGGCGCGGCCCGCGCGGACGGGGGGGGCACGGCCGGAGGCGGGGCGGTCGCGGAGGGGGGGGGAGTCCGCCCCGCCTCCCGCCGCGGGCTCCCGGAGTTGGAGGCGCTTTCGATAGACGGCGTGGAACTGGAGACGGGGCTGTCCCGCTCAGGCGGATCGGGCAGGCGCTACATGGATTTCCTGAAGGTCTTCGCCGAGGACTGCCGCGCCGTCCTCGGAAACCTCGCGAGGCCCCCCGCAGCCGACCGTTCCCTGGCCCCGTTCGCGGCGCCCGTCGGGAGCCCCGGTCCGGGGAGCCTGCCCGTAACCCGCTTCATACCCGACAGCCTCGCCTTTTTCCCGCCGGGCCGGGGGGACGCCGAGGAGGCCGGAAGCCCGGCAGGTTCACCCGGCGGCCCGGACGGGGAGGGCGGCGCCTCCCCTGACGGCGCGGCGGCGGAAGGCGGGGGCGGAAACGCCGCCCGCGCCTTCTCCATGTCGGAGTTCACCTTCGTCACGCGCACGCTGAAGACGGGGCTCTCCCGCATCGGCGCCCTCGGGCTCTCGCGCGAGGCGCTCATGCTCGAGAAGGCGGGGAGGGTCTCCGATCACCATTTCATAAGGCACCGCCTCCCGGGGTTCCGGGATCGGCTGGAGAGGCTCGTGGAGGGGGCCGAGTCGGCGGGCGTCCTGGAGCCGCCGGCCCGGGAGGGGGCGCGGTCCGACGCTTCCGGGCACCGGGCCTCGGTCGTCACGGCGGCGTTCCCGTCCGCGGGGCTGGGGGGGCATGCCGTGCTCTTTGAGGAGCTGGAGCGCCTGAACGCGGCCCTGGAACTCAGGGACGTGGAGGCGGTGGACGCGGCGGTGCCCCGGATACTCGCCGGGGCCAGCTCCGAGGTTGTCCGCCGCGAGGCCAGGAGGATCGCCGGGCTCGCGCACTCCTCCGACTTTTCCGGGGCGGAGGCCATCGCCCGCAGGCTCCTCAGCGCCGGGAAGGCCCTGTGATGGAGCTCCCCGCCCGTGAACGGGGGATCCGGGCCTTCTTCGGGAGGCATTCGGTATTCGTGATGTTCCTGGTCTCGCTGGGCGCGGTCCTGGCGCTCTCGCTCTACACCGGGATAATCCTGCGGGACTACATGGCCGACCAGGAGAGGGCCTTCGTGGCGAGGATAAGCCGCCAGGCGGTGTCGCTCGCGGCGATGACCACCGCGGACGAGCTCGCGCGGTACACCGTCCCGGAAGACGTGGGGCGTCCCGGATACGCGGAGCTCAAGACCAGGCTCGCGGAGTTCGGGCGGAAGACTGACGCGCTCTACGTCTACTACTTCCGCCTGGTGCCGGGAGGCAAGATACGCTACATCGTCGACAACGACTACAACGAGCGGACGCGGGTGGGACTGGACACGAAGCTCGTGGATCTGGCGGACGAGACCGGGGCGGAGGCGACCTGGGAGCGGGGCGAGGTGGTCTGCGAGGGCATAGGCGTGTACGTGGAGGGCTGGGAAGGGATCGCCAGCGCCTACGCGCCCGTGAGGCGGGCGGACGGCGGGGTGGAGGCGGTGGCGGGCGTTGACCTGGACGACCGCTTCCTGAGGCTCGCCAACTCCCGGATGATGCTCTTCCTGTCCATCCAGATCCTGGCCGTGCTCCTGGTCTCCGCCTGCGGGCTGGCCTCGATACTCTCGAGCCGGACTTCGGCGAGAAGGGCGGAGGCGGCCATGCGGGCGAAGTCGTCCTTCCTGGCCCGCATGTCGCACGAGATCCGCACCCCCATGGCCGCCGTGGTGAGCCTCGCGGAGCTCGCCCAGCGCGAGTACGGGGAGCCGCGGGCGCTTGATCGCATAAACGGCGTGGCCAAGGCTGGCGCGGGGCTGATAGCCGTCATAGACGACATCCTGGACATCTCCAAGGTCGAGCAGGGGGCGGTGACGCTCAAGGCCCACCGCTACGGGACCGCCGCGCTCCTGGCCGACTCCGCTGCGGTGGCCCGCGTGCGCATAGGGGAGCGTCCCGTGGAGCTCCAGGTCATAGCCTCCCCCGATCTGCCGGGCGTCCTGTACGGGGACGGCGGGCGCGTGAAGCAGATACTCCTGAACCTTCTCCACAACGCCGTGAAGTTCACGCCCCGCGGCTGCGTGAAGCTCACGGTGACGTCCAGGCCCCTGGGCGGGCCAATCGGCGCCGGGGCGCGTTCCGCCGTGGCCGGGGCTCCGGCGGGCGCTCCGGACGCTTCCGGGGAGGCCGGGCCCGACGGCGGGGGAGGGAGCGGCGGAGGGACGGCGGGGACGGGGGACGATGCCGTCCGGGACGAGTCCGTCCTCATGGGATCGGTGCGGCTCACCTTCCGCGTGGAGGACACGGGCGTCGGAATCAGCCCCTCTGACATGAAGAGGATCTTCAGGGAATTTTCGCGCGGGGACTCGTCGGAGACGCAGGGCGTGGAGGGCACCGGCCTGGGGCTCGCCATAGCCCGTTCGCTCGCGCGGGCGATGGGGGGCGACATCACGGCGGAGAGCGAGCAGGGGAAGGGCTCCGTCTTTTCCGCGGAGATAGTGCAGAAGGCTGCCGACCCCACGCCCATGGGCGAACTGGACACTGCGCCGTCCGCCGCCGCGCTGGTGCCCAAGGTGAGCTTCACCTCCCCGGAGGCGGCGATACTCGTGGTGGACGATCTCCCCTCCAACCTCCTGGTCGCCGAGGGCCTGCTCGCCCCGTACCTGGCGCGGGTGTCAACCGCATCCAGCGGCCGCGAGGCCGTGCTTGCCCTGGAGAAGAGGGACTTCGATCTGGTGCTCCTGGACCACATGATGCCCGGCATGGACGGCATAGAGACGGTCCAGGTGATACGCGCGATGGAAGAGGAGCGTTTCGCGACCCTGCCGGTCGTGGCCTTCACTGCCAACGCGCTCGCGGGCATGAGGGAGTTCTTCCTGGAAAACGGCTTCGACGACTTCATGGCCAAGCCCATAGACGTGGAGGAGCTCGACAGGATCCTGAAGAAGTGGATTCCCGCCTCCAAGAAGGGGGCCCAGCCCGCGAGAGGCTATTCCGCCGCGTGATCCCGCGGCGGTCCCTGAGGCGGAGGCCCCGTGCACGCGGGCGGCGTTTGAGGGCATCCGGCACAGATCGGCGCGGGCCGGGGAGCGCTCCGGGCCGACGTCCGCAGCCCTGCGGATCTGTCCCGCGATCCGGGACCGGACGGCCGGAACATCTGCGATGGCTCAAGTGTCCGTCACCAGGCTCCGGATCGCGGCACGGCAGTTCCGTCCGGCATCGGCGCGGAAACGCATATCGGATACGCATGAAGACATATCCGCGTATCGCGTGCTGTCTCTGCGAGCAAAAGATCCCCGTGCCGGCGCACGGGGCCACGCGTCACGGCGGCGCGGTGCCGCGTCCGCGAACGGTGCTCTGCGCCCGCGCGGCTTGCTCCCGCGTCCGCGCGCGGAATTTCCGGGCGGCCCGGCGTTCCGGAGGGACGCCGCTTCGCGGCTCCCGCCCCCGGGCGCGCCGAGGCGGCAAGGGCGCCCGTGCCGCCTCGGCGCCCTGCTAGCCGCGCGCGATTCGGGTTCGGAAGCTCTGCCTCCGCGTCCTGAAGGCTCCCGGACGCCGCTTCCGCGCCGCCGCCGGTCCCCGGCCGGGGGCGCTTCGGGGAAGCCTTCGTCCGGCCGGCGCCCCGGGCCGTCTTCCGCCCCGCGCGCCCTGTCCGACCGCGGCCGCTACTGCCGCACGTAGCTGAAGAGGAAGAGCCCCACGAGCAGGAAGAAGAAGTTCGGGAGCCATGCAGCCAGGAGAGGCGGCATGAGCCCTGCGTAGCCGATGCTCCTGGAGACCTCCATGGTGACCAGGTACAGAAACGAGAGCACCAGCCCCGGCACGAGCCCCAGGGCCACGCTCCCGCCCTTCTCGCGCCAGAAGCCGATGGGTATGCCCACGATTATCATGACGAGGGTTATGAACGGCCGCGAGAACTTGAACTGGAGATCGACCATCTGGCGGATGGGGTAGAACCCCTCGGCCTGGAGGAGCTGTATGCTTTCCGACAGGGCGCGGAAGCTCATCTCGGCGGAGTTCGTCTCGCCCTGGCGCCCGAGGCCGGCGGGAGGCGCCGGGAAGCCGGGAATGAAGAGTTCGGGCTGGCGGCTGAAGTCGAAGCGGCGCCCGCCTTCCCCGTCCATGCCTCGGTAGCTCTTGATCTGGGCGTCGGCGAGCCTCAGGCCTTCGGGCGTGAAGCGGGCGCGGCCGGCCTCTATGCGCTTGGAGAGGTTCAGATTGTCGTCGTAGATGATGAAGGAGGCGTCCCTGGCCTCTCCTCTCGCCTCGTCGTAGACGGCGAAGTGCTCGAGCAGCCTTATGTCCCTCGCCCAGACGTCCCTCACCTCCATCTGGAGGGTCTCCGCGCGGCGGTTCCTGACCTGGCCTTCCCAGATGCGGTTGGCCACCTGGGCGGCGGACGGCGTGACCAGGTTCTCCAGGAGAAAGACCAGGGCGCAGAGGAGAAGCCCGGCGCCCAGGAAGGGCCTCGAGAGCCGCCAGAGGCTCACGCCCGATCCCTTGAAGGCGACTATCTCCGAGTTGCGGGCGAGCAGGACCAGGGTGATGAGCGTCGAGGCCAGCGTGGCCACCGGGACCAGCATGATGGAGACGTAGGGGATCTGGGCCGCGAAGTAGAGAGCTATGTCCGAGTAGGGTATGGAGTGGCTCACGAAGTCGGAGATCTTCTCGATGAAGTCCACGACGATGAAGAGCGCCAGGAAGCCCAGCAGGCAGAGCCCCAGGTGCCGCAGGAAGAGCCCCGCCAGATAACGGGTGATGACGCTCACGTCCGGCCTCCGGGAGCCCTGCGCGGCCGCGCCGCGGGAAAGGCTCCGGCGGGAAAAGGCCGGGGGGGAATCGTCCGCGCTCCGGCGCCTCCGGGCATGAGCCCCGATCTGATCCTGAAACTGAACCCGCCGTTCCCGGCGGCCTCCCTGCCCGTTCCGGCTTTCCCGTCTCCGGGACCTGCCGGGGAGCCGCCGCCCGCCGTCCCGTCTCCTGACATCCCGCCTCCGGATCCTCCCCCCGTCCTGCCGTTGGCGGGCCTCCCCAGGACCCTTGACCAGGCCCTGCGGACGGACGCGCCGGGGTCGATGGCCGCGGAGCGGTTGATGCCCTTCAGCAGCAGGAGGGCGAGGGCGGCCGCTATGGCGTTGGCGGACCAGGTGGCCGGCGCCGGAGACACGGCCCCGGTCGTGGCGAAGCTCATGCCCAGCGAGAAGACGGAGTAGTAGACCACGAAGATGACGAGGCCCACCCCGAGCCCGAAGTTGCGGCCCCGGGTGCGGAAGCTCGCGCCCAGGGGCATGCCTATCACGGCCATCAGGAACGCCGCCACCGGGAAGGCTAAGCGCCGGTGGAACTCGAGCTCGTAGTAGATCCAGCCCGGATCGCCCGCGGCCTTCAGGCGGGCGCCCACGGCGAGCAGGCTGGACGTGGGGAGCTCCGAGCGGCCTGCCGCGAAGCCGCCCTCCTCCTGGGCGAACTCGGGGCCGGGGAAGATTTTCAGCTCGTAGGTCTCGAAAAAGATGCTGTCCACGCTCCCCCGGTTCTCGTGCATGCGGTCGATCACGCCGCTGTAGAGCCTGAAGAGGAGCAGCCCCTCCTCGCGGTCGATGTCCAGCACCCCGCGCTTGGCCACGATGACGGTGTTCTCGCCCTCAAGTCTGCGGTCGCTTATGAAGATGTTCTCCATCTCCTCGGCCCGGCTGGGGAGCTGGCCGACGTAGATGGTGAGCCCGGTGAAGTCCCTGACGAACACCTGCTCCTTTATGGCCAGATCCGCCCTGGCCTTGGCCAGGGACAGGAGCTCGGTGCGGAAGCGGAGGTTGGCGGCCGGGGTCACGAACACGTTGAAGACGCCCGTTATTATCCCCGCCGCGAGACCGAAGAGCACGACCGGCGGCAGGAGCTGGTAGAGGGACACCCCCGAGGCCTTGAGGACGGTAATCTCCGAGTCCGCGCTCATCCGGAGGAATGTCGTGAGCGGGGCCAGGAGAGCCGCCATGGGGATGGACATCGAAAGCATCTTGGGCATGACCAGGAGCAGGATCCCGGCGACGTCCCCGGTGGAGACGCCGTTGGTGATGACCAGGTCAGCCAGCTGCATGGCGCGGGCCATGAGCAGGATGAAGGTGAAGACGGCGAGGTTCACCGCGAAGGCCGGGACGATCTCGGCCAGGATGCTTCGTTTGATTATGAAGGAGTGCATGATCCGGGACCGCCTCGCTGGGGGCGGGCTTGGGGCGTCGGCCGGGAGGCTCCCGGTTCACGGCTGCGGGAGGTGCCGGGGGGGCGCGTTCCGGCCGCGAACCGTGAGGGAACGAACACGGTCCGGCGTGGCCGGGAGTGCCGGGGGCAGACGGGCGGGGCGGCCCGGGTCCGGGGGGCGGCCTGTTCGGGGCCGCCGCGGCGGGGGGCCGGGACGGCGGCCGGAGGCTGGTCAGGAGCTCCGGCCCTGACGCTGGTACTGGGCTACCATCCGGTTGTGCTCCTTAAGGGTGGCGGAGAAGTGGTGGGTCCCGTCGTTCTTGGACACGAAATACAGGTAGTCCGCCTGCACCGGGTTCACGGAGGCGGCTATGGCGGCCTCACCGGGGCTCGCGATGGGGCCGGGGGGCAGGCCCGGGATCACGTAGGTGTTCCAGGGGTGGGGCTCCTGGAGGTGGGCGCGGGTCAGGTTGCCGTCGAAGTTGGGAATCCCGTAGATGACGGTGGGATCCGTCTGGAGGCGCATCTTCTTGGCCAGCCGGTTGTAGAAGACCGCGGCGATGAGCGGCCTCTCCGCCGGGTCTCCGGTCTCCTTCTCGACTATGGAGGCCAGCGTCACCGCCTGGTTCATGGTGAGCCCCCTGGCCGACGCCTCGTCGGCGTAGCGGGCCCAGACCCTGAAGAACTGGTCCGTCATGCTCTTTATGACCGTCCTGAGCTGGGTGCCGCGCGGGAAGCTGTAGGTCTCCGGGAAGAGGTAGCCTTCAAGGCTGGGGGCGTCTATGCCCAGCGATCTCATGTAGTCCGGGTCGCGGCACAGGGCCAGGAAGTCGCGGGAGGAACCCAGGCCGGCCAGCTCCACCTGGCGGGCGATTTCGGCCATGCTCCAGCCCTCGGGAACGGTGAAGGGGTAGAGCTTGAAGTTGCCCCTGGCGAGAAGCGCCAGGGTCTCCCAGGCGTTCAGGGAGGGATCGAGGGTCTGCTCGCCCGCCTTCACGGCCACGGGCCTCCTGAGCTTGGAGCTGATGCGCACCGCCCAGATGAAGGCGTCCTTGTCGCGGATGACGCCCGCGTCCAGGAGGATCTGGGCTATCTGGGCGTAGCTGGCTCCCTGGGGGATGGAGACCAGCACCTCGCGGCTCGTCTTCTCGGGGGCCGTGAAGCGCTCCCCGTACTGGAGGAGCTCTATGAAGACGAAGATGAGCGCGGCCACGGCGGCCAGGCCCGCGAAGCCGACGATCCTGCCCCAGGGGCCGGGGCCCGTGCGGATCTTGCCCGGAGCGGGCTTCCTCTTGAAGTTCCCCATGTCTCTAGCGGACCTCCCCGGTCCCGTCGCCGTCCGGCCGGCCTTTCCCGGCCCCGGACCTGCGGAGGTGGCGTTCCAGGATGAGCGCGGCGGCCACGCCGTCGGCGCGCCCCTCCGCGCGGGATCCCCTGATGCCGTTCTCGCGGATGACGTCCCAGGCCTCAGACGTGCTGAACGACTCGTCCTCGGTCACCACGGGAACCCCCGCGGCCTTCCTGAGCTCATGGGCCAGGGCCATGGCCGCCTGGGCCCTGGGGCCGGCCGCGCCGTCCCTCAGGGGAAGCCCCACCACCAGGATTCCCGCCCCCTCCCGCGAAAGGAGCTCCGCCACCGCCGCAAGGAACCGCGAGTGCGGCCTCCTCGCGAGCGGCGGGAGGGGGCGGGCGACGGTCCCGGTGGGGTCGCTCACGGCGACCCCGACTCTTTTTTCTCCCGGGTCGAGGGCCAGGTACGTGGTCATGCTGCGGGCCTTCCTTTCGCCATAGCAGATCAGGGATGTTACCACTTGCCGCGCAAATTGACAACAGGTGCCGGATGCCGCCGGAACGGGCCCTCCGGGGAGCGGGACCGCAGGGCTTCCCCCGCCGGGCATGCGCCCCGTTCCGGGGCGGGCGCCTCCCGGCATGCCCGGACGGCCGCCCCCCGGCATGCCCGGACGGCCGCCGCGAAGGAACGCGTTCGGGCTCGGCGTCGGGAACGGGATCGGAGCTTGATGCCGCAGGAGGGCACCGGGGAAGGTGACCTGATGGTATCTGAAATGGAGGAATTCAGCTGGTCAAGGGCTGTATGGAAATATCCGGAATTATATCGGATGGTCACTTCAAAGTCTGGATTATAATTAGGAAAAAGTGACGATCTATGTGATGATAATCTCATTAAGCCCTTAAAATAAGATAAGTTGTGGATGCTTAAACTGATAAAATGCTGAAAGAGGTATGTGATAAGGGTTATAGGCATCATAAAATCTGAGTGTCCTGTGCAACAGCCGCCAGTCAGCGGATGCCTGCCAGCGGAATTGGGGAGGGGCCGGCGGCCGGCGTTTCCGGCGGGGGGCCGGGCCGGGGAGGGGAAGCGGGAGAAGGCGGAAACCGCGCTGGAACGGCGGGCTGCCGCAAACCGCTGCGGTCATGCCGGACACGGAGCAGGGCGGGAACCGGCTGGGGCATCGTCTCCCCAAGGCGGCGGAAGTCTTCCGGGGGGCGGGTCCGGCACCGGCCGACCGGCGGGACGGGGGCGGAGTCCCGGCGGGACGACGGGCGGGTTCGGAGGAGGGGGGGGTGCGGGCGTCATGGCCCGGCGCCGCGCCAGGGGCCGGTTCTGGGGGAGGGGCCGCTGCCTGGAGACGGGACGGGGCGCGGCGGCGGCCTCCGGGCGCGCCGGGCTGCGGATGCCGCTTGCGGGCGCGCCCGCCTCCGTATCCTTTCGCCTGCGGGGACTGCTCCCCGACCGGCACGGCGGGTGCGGCTTCTCCAGACGCGAGGCGAGCCGGGACGGAGGACGGGGGGGACCGGACGCGGGGAGATCCGACTGTCCGTCGGGGGGGGGGGCGAGGCCCCGGACGGGGAATGCCGGCGGAAAGGGGCGCCGGCGGGCTTCCGGGGCGCCGGTCCGGGCCTGCGGTACGGGCCGGGCAGCCGGCACGGGCCGCAGAGCGCGGCGCTTGCATTCTGCGGGGGCAGTGTCTATATTTGCCGTAAGGTGCCGGGGACGGGGTCCCAAAGGCGGTTCCCGGCCCTCCCCAATGACCCCGCCCGCGTCCCTGCGCGGCACCTGCCCGTTTTCCGCCTCCTTCAAGTATCTTCAGAATATGGCCGCCGGGCTCACGCCCGCCCGTCCCCTCACATGACGGGCGCTCCGGGAGGTGCGCCGAGGGCCGCTCGAAAGGAGCAAAGATGCAGGACTTTACCAGGCCGCCCCAGAACTTCGGCGGCCAGCCCCAGTACGGCGGCCCGCCCCAGTACGGCGGCCAGCCTTCCTCGGCTTCCCTGGCCTTGACCTCGGAGGCCCTCTTCTTCCAGAAGGTCTACGTCTGGATGTGCGGCGCCCTGGCGGTGACCGGCCTGACCGGGTTCCTTCTGTCCCGATCCGACGGGTGGATCTCGCTCATCTACGGCTCCTCCGTCATGCCGATTGCCATCATCATCCTCCAGCTGGGACTCGTGCTGCTCATAAGCTTCATGATCCAAAGCCTGTCGAGCCTGGCCATCAAGTGCCTGTACATTGCCTATGCTGTGTCCATCGGTTTCACGGTTTCGCTCGTCCTCCTGGTATATTCCCCGGCCATCGTCGCCAAGGCCTTCTTCTCGACGGCGGGAGTCTACGGGGCGATGGCCATATACGGACTGGCGACCAAGAGGAGCCTCCAGGGATGGGGGAGCTTCCTCTTCATGGGGCTCGTGGGCATCATCATCGCCTCGCTCGTGAACTTCTTCGCCAAAAGCGAGGCCATGGACTTCGTCATCTGCGTCGTTGGCGTCCTGGTCTTCGCGGGCCTGACCGCCTACGACCACCAGAAGCTCCGCGTCATCCACGCCGGCGGCTTCGCCAGCTCGGAGGACCAGGAAAAGAGCGTCTGCCTGGGGGCACTCAACCTTTACCTGGACTTCATCAACATCTTCTTCTTCCTCCTGAGGCTCTTCTCGAGGGGCGGCGACTAGCCCCGGGCCCCGTCATCCGCCGGACCGGGCGGGGGGCCCCCCCGCCGGGGGCATCGGGCGTCTCGGGGTCCCGTTCCGCGGCATCCGGGCCGGCCGGTGATCCAGGACCAGGGACCCGATGCCGGCGGCTCCGGCATCCGGGCCGGCCGGTGATCCAGGACCAGGGACCCGATGCCGGCGGCCCCGGAATCCGGGCCGGCCGGTGATCCAGGACCAGGGACCCGATGCCGGCGGCCCCGGCATCCGGGCCGGTCGGTGATCCATGACCAAGAAACTGATGTCGGCGGCCCTGGCCTTCGCAGTCGGCACGGCAACTGCCGAAAGCGGGATTTTAAGCGTCCTGGTATCGTTCGCCTACTCCGCGGCGGACGGATCCTCGGTGCCATTCCTGGCCGGGGTCCTCCTGACCATGCTCGGACTGTATCTGGTGGTCCACTCCACGAGGATTATCCGCAGGCGGGAGGAGAAGAGCCGCCCATTCTTCGAGTGACGCGGGCTGGGTTCCGGTGCGGAGCCGGACCCGCTCCGACGCCGGAAATCCGCCCTCTCCCTCCGGCGGGGGCTGTCTGCCGCAGGCGCCGGGACTTCTTCCGGACCCTGCGGCTTTGTTTTGCGCGGGTGCCGGCCGGGGAACAGTGTCCGGCACCGGGGGCTGGTCCCGGAGCTTTTAGGCGGCAGGTTCATGGACCGCAGGCGGACACGGGAAGGCGCCGGGGGCCGGAACGGCTGACGGCGGGCCGAAGCGGCGTTGTCTGACGCCATGCCCATGATACGCCCGTCTTCTGCCTACCGCATGAACCCGCCTTCTGCCTACCGCAGAACATGATCTGACATCTCAAGATGACAGGTTCACGCGCGCCCGAGAGGCGCTCGTGATTTCGTCTGGCAGGCTTTCCGTGATATGTCGGTTTCGGACGGGACCGGACGCATCGAAAGGGGAACATGACGCGGATGCTCCGCTAGCGGATGACTTCCGCCTCGGAGACGGCCCTAAGCTCCGCGGTGTCTTTTTCCGCCATGTAGGCTCGGAAAATCTCTTCCAGCGTGGCGAATTCCCTGTAGGGATATTTGCCGAACATTTCGTAGCCGTCTCCTCCCGAATACATGAAATCGTTTATGGCTACCCTGTATACCGCCTTCAAGTCAAGAGGTTCCCCGCCGACGGAGACGGACCTGGGGACCATGATTTCGAGCTTCGTGCCGTCGGGGGCTGATATCTCGCGCTTATCGGTTTCCACTTCCGCGCCCCAGAGCTGAGGGAAAGCCCCCGAACCGGGCTTTCCGAGTCCGAGGGTAAGGGCGGCCAGAAGGTCTTCACCTTTGACGTCTACGAGATAGACGTAGTTCCCGTACGGAAATACAGTGAGAAACTGCCCTCTGGTGACGTTGCCTTTCAGGATGGAGTCGCGGATTGCACCTCCGTTCATGAGGCCGACGTCGGCGCCGGTAGCGTCCACGAGAGCCGCGCAGACGAGCCGTCCGAGATTAGTGCTCGCATGTCTCACGTTCGGCCTGGAACCGTCGAGATCGAACGGCACGTTCATCACTATCCGGTTCATTTCGGTGTCGAGCGCCGCCCTCAAAGCGTTCATAGCCTCGCGCATGGCCGGGTCCGGCACCGCTTCCCGGATTTCAGGCGACTTTGCGCCGAGTATCGATGCGGAGATCGAATATCGGCCGTCGGATTTTTTGTCGACGGTTATTCTTCCGATGTTCTCGAAATATGCCCCCGTGCTCGTGACTACGGCGCCGCTTCCGTCGCGCCGATCTATCTTGATTACCCGGTTGCTGTGACTGTGCCCGTCGATTACGATGTCGATGCCGGCGACGCTCTCCGCTACGGTCTGGGACATGGGTTCGCAGTAAGACTCGCTTCCCATGTGGGTCACGGCCACGATAAGATCAGCGCCTTCGGATTTCAGGCGCTGGACCGTAACGCGAGCAGCCTGTATCGGGTCAGCGAACTTGAGTCCCTGGATATTTCGGGGATCTGTGGAAGTCCTGGTTGCCGGCGTGGAAAGACCGAATATGCCGACTTTAAGATCTCCCCAAGAACGAATCAGATACGGCGGCAGAATGTTCTCGCCGTCATTTCTGAAGACGTTGGCCGCAAGAAAATTCAGACGGTATTTGCCGGAGAGTTCGAGAAGCCGGTTATAGCCGTAGTCAAAATCGTGGTTGCCGGCCGCAAGCGCATCGTAGCCGGCAAGGCTCAGGACTGCCGCCATCAGCTCTCCGCGTCGGGCTGTGGCGAAAGCCTGGCCGTTCAGCACGTCTCCGGCATCGAGCAGGAGCTTGCGGGGAGCGGGATCCGCGTCCACAAGCGCCTTTAACCGGTCGTACCCGATTCGGACAAGACGTCCTTCAGCATCGCGTTCCTCGAAAGCGTAACCGTGGACATCGTTCGTATGGTAGATGACCAGAGCGTGCTCCGAAGCGAAAACAGGCGTATCGGGAATGAAAAGCGCCGAGGAAAGCAGAAGCGATGGAATTGCTATCGCCAAAAGAACGATTTTCATTGAAAAATCCTTGTTTTCCGGGAAAGAGGTGATATTGAAACTCAAAGAACCTAACAGCTTACGGATATTGTCAGGAACCGGCATCTGGCATTATCTTCGAAATTCAGAAAAGTTGTGGAAACGGTTCTGTTTTCTGGGGCTGTTCGGTTGGCATCTTTCGAAAATGGACGAATGGCAAGAATGAAGGCATGATGGAAGGAATTTGGGATTCTGAGGCCAATCTCAGGGAGGTAATGATATGGACGATGAAAATGAGGTGTCTGACTGCCTCCGAGTATCTGCATCGTTTCATTAAACAACAGCTAGTCAACCCATTGTCAACCATTGTTCAACCATTGTTCAACCGCGATTCATACATATACCATCCGGTCGGGAAAGTGTCAAGATGCTCGCGGCCAGTGATGTTGATGTTAAACCTAACAGTTAGTGCAGATGGAACAGTAATAATTGCAAGTGAACGGTTATCCTTGACAGTCTGTTTCTCCTGGTCGTATTTGCCGTTCTGTACCAACTGGGGATGTATGGCTGAAATTGGCGATTAAGCATCTTCTTCTCGTTTTCGATAAAATGGAAATTTGTTTAACGGAGTATTTTGTCTTTAATTTTCGTTTCTACAACCGAAATATCTAGCTTCGATAGCGCAGATGATATAGTTGCATAGTACACATGATAAACAAATTATTGAAATATAACTCATAAACTGTACGGGGTAGCTATTCAGGATTGGTTTTTGAATTACATAACTGTTTTGCGAGTCATAAATTTAAACAAGATATGTTTGACCTGCGTCATGCGTTTTATGAACAGCATCTTCCAGTTGGCTAATGGATAAAATTCAAATGATGCTCTAAAGGCAATAGCAATAGGATTTTTTAGATATGAACGAAAAAACAGAAAGTTTATCAGAATCATTTGCCATTGGCCGTGCTCCCAAGTTAGAGTGATGTTGCGTTAGTGGTTAGTTACCTCTGAACATCGCTGAATCGTTCCGGTTCAAACTGGATAGCTCAAGAACGGTTGCGTATCCCCTTCAGCTTACAGGAAACCAGGATTTCGGCAAAATAAGATATGACCGGTCAATCTTGATTGATATCTTGACGATGGGTTAATAAGTTACGTAATAAGTATTTGATGTCCAGATATTTTGATAATATATTAGATGTCATAGATTGACGGGTAAAATATCATACCGGT
Source organism: Deltaproteobacteria bacterium (assembly GCA_031264045.1). Lineage (GTDB taxonomy): Bacteria > Desulfobacterota > Desulfarculia > Adiutricales > Adiutricaceae > JAIRZX01. The sequence continues at coordinate 20,786 of JAISEQ010000352.1, read as the reverse complement.
AGGTTTCAGTTAGGTCATGGCATGAAAGAGCCGGACAGGGGTTTTGGCGAACTGAAAATGAATATTTTATAAAATAATATGCGTTTGCAAAACATGGCTTGCAGACGACAGTTTCAAAATTTACCGGCTGTACGGACGGATTTGTCAACCTTTGCGGATCAAGGATCAACAGCCGGTTACCAGGGCTAAATGGAGCTAAGGCTGTGGCCGCGATGCTGTCGAAGCTCGGGGTGCCGATGGCTGACTGAGGCGTATTGGGAAAATATGCCCTGAAATCGTCTTGAACGGGTCCCAGACGCTTGATAGCCGCAGCTGCGCCTGGGGTTGTGCGCGATATTTTGAAGTGTCTGGCAGACGTGGCGAGGAGCCGGAAAACGCCCGTACGCATTGGGAAGAGGCAGGCTTATGAAATTCGTGATATGCGGGCATTCTGGAAATGGGGGAGCCTGGAAGAAGATAAAACATCAGATGAAAAGACATCTGGCCAATCCGATCCCGAAAAGGAAATCTCATCAGCTGCTGCCGATAACTAGTTGGAGTTAATACGGGCATGGGAAAGAAATTTTCATCAGGATCAAAATATTTTTCGTGAACATTATGAGTTCTCACGTATGGATCATGACCTGTCGCAGGACGCTCAAGGGGGTTCAGGAATGACGATGTCAAGAGTTTCAGGGCGTAGCCGGAGTGCGGCGGTCGCGGTTGCCATCGCGGCGGCCGCTACCGTCCTTTTCGCGGGAACCGATGCGCATGGCGTAGGCATTCTGAAAAGCAGGTACTCGGTCATGCCGTTCATGACGGTTTCCCGGACGATACCCCAGGTACTAATCATCCTGTCGAAGGGCCACAAGATGTACAGGCGGGCATACAACGACATGTTGGACCTGAACGGCGACGGGAAAATTGAGATGGGGTTCGATCCGTCAATCACCTACTACGGGTACTACGATCACCAAGCCTGCTACAAGCACGGGATTTCTGGGGACTATTTCGAGCGCTACAGCTGGACAGTGAAGGAACATGAGGCCAGCAACCCGACGCGCCCGCCTGAGCTCAGAGACAGGCCAGACATCGTGATTCCCAAGTCGGCCAACGGCGTTTGCCCCGGTGCTGAATCGTACGGCGGAGGAACCTGGCACGGCAACTGGCTCAACTGGTTCATGTCAAGTCAGATGGATAACATAAGAAAGGCGCTTTACGGGGGAAAGCGGTCGGAGGACTTCCCTTTCCTCACTGTCCTGGAGCACAGCTTCGTCTACAGGGACGGACACGTCTGGGCAGTCCAGGTGGCTGCGGACGATATCTGGGCGGAGAAGATGCCTGCAGCGGTGCCGTACTACGACATATCGCTGTATACTGGATTTACGAAGCCGGCGAAAGGCACATACACATTTTTTTCCAGAACCCAGACGGGAGACTGGAAGACTGGTATCCCATACATGATGGGGGAAATTAATGTGAAAGCTCGCCATCGGGTCAAGGGATCCGCGAAGGACATCGGCATTTGGGATTACGTGGCATCTCCTTCTCTCCAGCCAGATTCTAACGCGATGAACTATGAGCATAAGGGTTACAATTTCAGGGCACGGGTCAAGGTGTGCGATCCAAATTCTCCTGGCGGTATCAGTCCCAGGGAGAACTGCCGGGAGCACATCAACAATGCGTGGAAGCCGTCGGGCATCTTCCAGGAATACGGCATCGACAACAGGATAACCGTAGGTCTCATGACTGGGGTGGCGGACGAGACATGGAGAAAGAAGGGAGGAATAATCCGCAAGCATATTTTGAGCATGGGGCACAATTATGAATTCGTTCCTGGCCTGAAGAGGTCCCAGAGCCTTCTCAGCTATATGGACCAGATAAATATAACGGGATGGAATGGGAAAATTTTTAAGGACAACACCGCTTGGGGTACGCCTCTGGGAGAAATGCTCTATGAATCTGTGAGATATTTCACAGGTGCAAAGAAAGCAACCTGCACTCTTCACATCAGCGATGAGATTTCAGTATTTCAGTTCGACTGGGAGAAGGACAGACCGAAGGACATATTCAGCTCAGATTGCGTGAAGCCGATAGTAGTCATCATTAGCCCGCCGTATCCCGATTACGACACTGACGACATTCCGGAAAGAAGCGGACCAGAAATCACGTCTTTGAACCTTGTCTCATCACTTACGGATCCGCACGGGACCGTAAAATCTCCATTCAACAAGGACGTTTACCTGAAATCGATAACTGCGCTTGAGGGATATGGTGACGGAGGAAAGAAGTATTATTACTCCAGGCATACGAGAGACGACTGCTCACCCAAGGAGCTCGTTTCGCTTTCCGACATCAAGGGACTATGTCCAGAGGAACCTGCCCTGGAGGGAGGATATTCGCTTGCGGCGGTGGCATGGTTCGCCCGGACTCACAGCCTCTCCCCAGTTGAAGATTCCGATGTTCCCATGGAGGTCTACGCGCTAGCTCTGCCAAGTACTTTTCCAGTCCTGAAATTTGATTTGGGGCAGGGAAGGCTTGTTACGGTCATGCCGTTTTCCGAATCGAAAGACGATCAGCTACTGCCTCTCATCAGCTACTTCGTAGTTGACTATCAGACTGATTCAACCGGACTTCCCTTCTACATAAAGATCGTAACGGCATTCGACTCTATTATGGAGGGTGGAACATTCAGCAGGAAGGCGCTTGGGACCTACGAGTTCGCACTGCTTACCACCAACCAGAATTCGAACGGATCCCCAGACATACAGCTTGAGCCAAAGCCGCTCCGGATACATGCGGGTGAACTCAAGGACCCCTTCCCGGATCCAGGAGTGAACCCGTTCGGCAAGGATGCTGAACCTCAAAGATTCTACCGCTTCCGGAATTATGCCGCTTCCAATGGGGAGCTTGACTACAGGCTTAATAAGATAACCATCGACAGGTCCAAGGTCATCGGATTCGCGGTAACTACGGACGCCTACGGTAGCATTTCAAAGGACAGCCAGCTGGTAGGCTATTCGATTACGGGCACCGAGGCTGACGGTTCCTACATGGACGTGAGCCATTCAGGAAAGAATTACAATGTTACGGCCGTGATTGACAATGAAAACCCCTGGCCTAATCTCTCGGGGATACCTGCCATGTTCACGGCATCGGAGTCGCTCGGTACGGAGCGAAGCTCACCGTGGAGCTGCCTTTCCCCCGGCGGAAGCGGATGCGGAAAATCCGTTGCCGACAACATGACATACTTCATGACCAGAGGCTTCAAGATCCCCCCCAGCGGCCCAACCGGCCAGTTCCTGCCGGATCCGTTGTGGCTTGCGGCCAAGTACGGGGGGTTCAACGACGTGAACCACAACGGGGTGCCTGACGACGGAGAATGGGAGAAGGATCCCGGCCACCCCGCTCTCGGTCCCATGAACTACTTCGCTGTGGAAAATCCTCTGAATCTCGAGAAGTACTTCGATGAGATTTTCAAGGACATTGCCCGGGGCCAGACTTTCGGCACCGGGACATCATCGCAGATCCTTGGCGATGAAGGCGGCGGAATTTCAATACAGACTATCTTCTACCCGCGTTTCAACGTCCGCAAGGATATCGACAGGTACGTGCCGTTCGTCGGGAGCGTCTACGCGCTCTTCCTTGACCGTTACGGGAACCTCCGCGAGGATTCGGACCTCGACGGAAAGCTCACGCTGCAGGCGTCCAACGGTAAGGGAGACAGGATCGTCACCTTCACCACCATGTCCATGAACCAGGAGATACAGCCGAGATGCTGGTCGCATCTCTACTACATCTCCCTGTGCGATGACCCCAACGGAAAGAACCAGCCACAGATGGCCACAGGAACAAAGGCTCATCCCGATGGCCCCTATGGTCTCAAGGCCTTGTGGGACGCGGGCCGCTGGCTGCTTGAAATCGACACCCCCCTGGGCACCAAGCTGACTTCCGGGCCCCGACCCTGGACCGCTCCGGCCACGAAAAGGCTTGGAAAGCGGAGGATCTATTTCGGATACCGCGACAAGAGCAGACAGACCGTCATGTTGCCTTTCGATCTGAAGTCCAGCCGGAAACAGCTCGAAGCGATGATGCTTCATGAAAACTTTAAAGATTACTTCCCGACCAAAACTACCAACAAAAGAGTTGCAGTGGAGGAGATAGTTAACTGGGTGATCGGAAAGGACTACGAGTACCTCCGCAGGCGAGATTTGAACAGCCCCTGGTACCAGGGGGTCTACAGTTCATGGCGTCTGGGGGATGTCATGAATTCCAAGCCGATATCGGTAGCGGTTCCGGCATCGAATTTCGATATCCTTTACAGCGACACGAGCTACGCGAGTTTCAAGAAGGCCAACCTCCACCGGAGGATCATGGTCTATTTCGGAGCGAACGACGGGATGCTCCATGCGGTAAACGGCGGTTTCGCGGCTTCTTTGGGGGATAATGTGGAATACACCACCGGCAGCAAGGACAACCCCGCCGCTCTCAAGCATGACCTTGGTGCCGAGCTCTGGGCCTTCATCCCCTCCGCCGCCATGCCGACTTTGCCGTTTTTGGCTGATCCCGGATACATCCACAACTTCTACGTGGATCTGAAGCCGCTTTTGGTCGACATCAAGATAAGGGGCGAGTGGAAGACGGTGCTCGTGGGTGGCATGCGGATGGGGGGCCGGCCCATCGAGGCGGCATCAGGCGACGAGAACCAGAACGTCCCGTACTTCAGCGACGTTTTCTGCTTCGACGTGACGGACCCGGAGAAGGAGCCGAAGCTGATGTGGACCTACAGCAGCATAGAGCTTGGCCTCATGGTGGGGATTCCCGTGACTGTGAGGAACGGGGACAAGTTCTACGTGATGCTCCCCTCCGGCCCGGTGACGGACTCGGTTGTATCGCTCTCCGGCAGCTCCTACCAGCTCAACTACGGCGGAAGAACCCCGTACGACGGGATCAGCAGGCAGGAGGCGAGGATAATAGTGCTCGACGCCGAGACGGGCAAGCCCGTGGCGGATCCGTCGAAGTTTCCGGAGTACCTGAAGGCCCCGGTGCCGCAGAGCTTTTTCTCTTCCCCCTTCATGCCCAAGGGCAAACCGGACGGCCGCGGGGGCTGGTCGGACCATGTCGTCTACTTCGGGCTGACCGAGACATCCTACCACGGAGAAGGTCATGACGGGGGGAGCCTGTGGCGGGTCCAGATGTGCGACGCGTTCGGCGACCCGCTCCCTCCCCAGGACTGGAAGCTCACGCGCATGCTGGACACCGGGAGGCCCGTTACCGGGGCCGTGAACTCCACTGTCGATTCCGAGGGCAGCATATGGGTGGTATTCGGAACCGGGAGGCTCTACGGGCAGGACGACGTGACCCCATGCGAAACTGTGCCTGGCAAGGAGTGCATGGAGAACCATGACCAGTACCTCTACGGCCTAAAGGAGCCCGTCAACTCCAGAGGAGTCATGACCTTCGATGATCTGACCGACAGGGCCGCGGGCATACTGGACGTGAGCGGCTCGATGGTTCTCAAGTCGGGCGAGGTGGTGAACCTGCAGTCTCGGACGGGCATCACGACGGCCGGCGGCATGACCTCGTACTCGGCCCTGGAGAATTTTCTGCACGGTAAGGGGGCGGCGGGCTGGAAAAGAAGGATCGACTCCATGTACCAGAAGACCGGCGTCCCTGGCCGAAATTTCGAGATGGTCATCACCCAGCCCAAGTTCCTGGCCCAGGGGGGAGGGAAGGCGCTCATGGCCGTCACGAGCTTCCAGCCCGGCCTGGATCCCTGCTCTGGCTCCGGAGAGGGATTCCTCCACCTGGTTGACGCCTTCACGGGCCTCCCCAGGCCGGAAACATATTCCGTCTTCGCTCCTCCAGAACAGAACGGACTGCTGCCGAAGGGCATAGTTTCCGGCGTGGCCAGGCTGGGAGTCGGCAATCCGACCGAGGCCATCATCATAAAGACGAGCGGCACGACAATCGTCCGCGCGACATCCTCGGACGGCGGTGTTACGGATCTGGAGTTCATGAACACTTCCGGAAATTCGAGGGCCATACTGCTCTGGCGGGAGGTAACCGACACCGGTTTCTCTCTCTCGCGCCAGATGATGGTGCATGGTCTTTCCGACAACTAGGATGCTGTGGCAGGGATTCGCGCCCTGGCTGAAGGACAGGACAGGCATTTCCGGAACGCATCCCGCAGGGTGAGTGGGGGGGGAAAGGCGCGTTGGTCATCCGGGGGGTCAGGCCGCGAAGAAACGGAGCTGGCTCCCGGGATGACATCATGATGCGATATTGCCGTCTCGCGTTTGGGAACAACTTGCCGGATTGGCGGGTGTTCCTGACAGAACGGCGTAAGCGCTGCTCCAATTCATTCTGGAGATACGCGTGGCGGGAAAATTTAATTTGATGCCCTGGTGCGGAGTTGGGCGGAATGTATCGCGACTCTTGTGGACCGTCCAGTCTCTCGCAAGGGGAGTACCGGGCGGAGCGGCTTCATGCGGGTTCCGAAGGGTCGGAATAGTCACGGGATATCCGATGTCCGAAGATGTCGAAGAACCCGTACGTTTCTGCGGGTCAGCTCCCGTCAGTCTTCGTTTCATTAATTGTCTGCAGCAGATATGTTTTAGAACGTGGACGTCACGAACATGATGATGTCGAGGGCGGCATCGCCCGCGATGGCGGCAGACCTGCTTTCCTGCGGCCGACGGACGGGCGCATTCATTTTCGATGCCTGATGACCTCAATCCGGGATTCGTCGTACCGTCGGTGCCGTCCTCGGATCGTGAAAATCGCGATCTGGAAGAAGAGTGCGGGCGGCCTGGCCGGACTTGGTCGGGGCCCGGCCTTTCTGAGGCGCCAGGACGGTATCTCTGCGCTTCCCGCGATGATTTTCCGGCTCACTGCAGGAGGGTGAACTTCAGCAGCTCATGCCAGTCCGCCACGTCCTCCGGAAGATTCCCGTTCGCGGATGCTGTCTCCGCCACCGTCCTGCCCGACTTGTCGGTGAGGCCCCACAGGTTGAAGCATTCGGGCATGGGGGCTTCCATCGCGGCGATGTGAGCCACGGTGACGCCTTCCATGTCGGAAATTTCCCAGCGGCTGAAGCCGGGGGGAAGCTTGCCGTAGGCCGCCGCCACGTGGGCGACGCTCATGCCGCGGTGGTCGGCCAGATCCCAGAGGTCGAATCCGTCTGGGAGGCGGCCCTCCATCGCGGCGGCATGCGCTACCGTCCTTCCCTCGCTGTCCGCGAGTTCCCACCTTTCGAACTCCGGTGGAAGGTTCCCGGAGAAGGCGGCCGCATGCGCGAGCGTCATTCCCCGACCGTCCGAAAGGTCCCAGTTTTGGAAGTCTGGGGGAAGCTTGCCGTCCAGCGTAAGGCGCTTCAGCCTGCTGAAGCATTCATCGACCGTCTTTTGGGCATCCAGGAGGGTGCTTACGTTTTTTTCCACGATGTCCCTGAACCTGGAATCAGCGACCATGGTGTCCCCTCGCTTTCTTTCGTCCCGTCCGGGTGCCGCCCCCAGGATCTTTCATCGCCCCGGCCTTGCCGAATGGCTTTTCGAGCCCGAGCCCCCGCCGAGACGGCTTCCGTCGGGGAAAAGATTCAGTACAGGCTGGGGACCGAGGAGGGCAGGGCACTTTACGGCCGCGGGAGGCAGACGGTCGGGCCCGTGTTCGGCATTATCAAAAAGCGGAAGAACTTAAGGGAGCTTGCTCGCCGCGTACTGGTGAAAGTGAAGGAGGAGTGGAATATGGCCATGTTTTGCTTAGACGTCAAGCGGTTGCCCGCGCTGAGCTTGATGGCTCAGAAGCGGTTGTCCAGAGCGTGTGTCTGTTATTTTGTATGGTCATGTCTTTCCGGCATGAACTGATTTGCAGCGGTCTGCAGGGGCGGCTTCCGGTTCCGCCGCAGGGCAGGGATGTCCGGCAGGGGAGCGGTGCCGGCGGCCGGGGGCTTCCGCCGCCCGGCCCGTTCCGGGGCAAGGGTCTTTCGGGTCAGCTTATCGGGAAGCGCGTCCTGTAGGCGAACATGAAGACGGCGCCCGCAGCGGAGACGTTCAGGGACTCGGCCCCGCCGGCCATGGGGATCTTCACCCTGAAGTCTGCCCCTTCCGCCACCAGCCTGCCCAGGCCCCTGTCCTCGCCGCCCAGGACGAGCGCCGTGCGCTCGGGGAAGTCGAAGGAGTTCAGCTCCTCGCCTCCGGACGCCTCGGCCGCAACCACCCAGTAGCCCTTCTTCTGGAGGAGCTTCAGGGCGGCCGGGAGGTTCACCGCCCTGGCGAGCTTCACCCTCTCCAGGCCTCCTGCCGCCGCCTTGGCCGCGACCGGAGTCATGCTCGCGGATCTGTCCTTGGGCACCACGGCGCCGTCCGCCCCGAAGGCCCAGGCCGAGCGCACGAGGGCCCCCAGGTTGCCCGGATCGCTTATGTGGTCCAGGGCCAGGACCAGGGACGGCCCCTCGGCGGGAAGCGAGTCGAGGAAGTCGTCCAGCGACAGGGGGGCCTGCTCGTCGAAAGCGGCGCAGACCCCCTGGTGGCTCAGGGGCGCGAACCTCACGAAGAAGCCGGGAGGGACCTTTCTGGCTGGTGCCCCGAGCGAGGCGGCCTTGGCGATAAGCGCCCTCACGGCAACCGATGGCTTCCGCGAGGTGCTCACGTAGAGGCGCCTGAGGGCATTCCCCCTGGCCTCCAGGGCCTCGGCAACGGCGTTTATGCCGACCACTTCGGAGGTGCCGCCGTCCCCGGGGGACTTCCCGGAACCGCCTCCGGACGCCGTAGGTCCCCTGGCCCCGGAAGGACCGGGGGAGGGGAGGGCATCGCTGTCCGCAACGTCTCCGTCCCGAGGCTCAGTCTCCCGGACTGCCGCGGGCTCCGTCTCCCCGGCTTCGGGCCGGCCGCCGCAGTCGGGCTCGGTCTCCCGGACTGCCGCAGGCTCCGTTTCCCCGGCCTCTGGCCGGCCGCCGCAGTCGGCCACGAGCCTCCCGTCATAGCCGTTCTCGTCCCAGCTCTCCGACTGTTTCTCGTCCCAGCTCTCCGGCTGCTCCCCGTCCCAGCTTTCCGGCTGCTCCCCGTCCCAGCTCTCAGAACCCTCGGGGTCCCAGGTCTCCATCTCCTCGGTGCCCAGCGTTTCGGTCTCGTCCGGTCCGGGCTCACGGGTTTCGCGGACGCCGGGACCCCTGCCGAAGGCGGGGAACTTGCCCCTGGCGGGGCCCCTGCGGGATGGCGGGGCGCTCCGGTCCTCACCTGGCCTGGGCTCGAAGGAGCCTGGTCTGGTGCGGGGGATCTTCTTGCGTTTCTTCTGGGGGAACGGGGCGAACTCTTCCGAAGGCTCCTCGGGGTTCCCGCCGCCGAAGCCCCTGCCCCTGAAGTCCGGCTTCATGGCCTTGAAGCCGGAGCCCTTGTGGGCGGGGCCCCTTGAGTGCTCCTGAGCGAATCCGTCCTCCCCGGTCCTGGGTCCCGCGCCTCCGGGCCCCTTGGGCCTGACCCCTCCCTTACCCGAGGGCTTGAACCCTCCGGGCCTCTGGGGCTTGAACCCTCCCGGACCCGAGGACTTGAATCCTCCCGGACCCGAGGACTTGAACCCTCCGGGCCTCTGGGGCTTGAACCCTCCCGGACCCGAGGACTTGAACCCTCCGGGCCCCTTGGGAGTGAACCCTCCCGGACCCGAGGACTTGAACCCTCCGGGCCCCTTGGGCCTGGCACCTCCAGGACCGGAGGATTTGAACCCTCCGGGCTTCCCGGGGCCCCTTCCGCCGCGCGGTCCCCCTCCGCGGCCCTCTGGGGCCTCGATGCGCGTTGCTCCGTTCCGTCTCACTTGTAGAAGCCCTCCCAGAACCCCGGAGGGCCCTCCACGGGGGTGCCCGGGCCCCCGTTCACTATGATGTCCACCAGCTCGTCCTCGGCCTTCCGGAAGTCGTCGTTTATGACCAGGCAGTCGAAGATGAAGCGCTCGGCGGTCTCGTGCGAGGCCCGGGCCAGACGCTCGCGGGCGCTGTCGTCTGTCTCGGTCTGGCGGCCCGACAGCCTTTCGGTCAGTACCCTGAAGGAGGGAGGCACCACGAAGACCAGCCTGGCCTCCGGGAAGATCCCCCTTATCGCCCTGGCCCCCACCACGTCCAGGTCCGCCACAACAGTTAACCCCGACTCCAGCTGCTTTTCAATGAGCGCGCGGGAGGTTCCGTAGTAGCGCCCGAAGGTTTCGGTCCACTCGAGGAACTCCCCCCGCCCGATCATGGCCCTGAACTCGTCCGGCGTCACGAAGTGGTATTCCCGACCGTCCTCCTCCCCCTGGCGCGGCTCGCGGGAGGTATGGGAGACGGCATATGTCGTCCCCCCGGCACGGGGGTCCTCGAGCAGGGCCTTTATGAGCGAGGACTTGCCCGCGCCCGACGGCGCGGAGAGCACGAAGAGACCGCCACTGGAACCCATAATCTCCTCCCCGCAGAAGTCCGTAAGGCAGAGGCGGGGCGCACTTCCCGAAACCCCGCCACGGATGGCAAACCAAAGCATTATACATCACCGGCGAACGATCGGGGCGACCGGTCGGACTGTTTTTCCGGCCGGATCCGGCAGCCGGCGGCATCCGCGCGTCTCCCCTGGCGGCACCGCCGGGGGGCCTGGGGCCGGGGGAAGCGCGGAACTCCCTCCGTCCGCCGACCGGTCGGGGCCGTCCCTTCCGAAGCCGCCCTTCCCCGGCCCGCGGGGGGCCGCGCCTCCCGAAGCCGCCCTTCCAAGGCTCGCGGGACGCCTTTCCCCTAGGGTTCCCCCGGCCCGGCCGGCCCGAAAGGATCGTCCGGCACGTCCCCGTCCCGGCCATCCGGGGCGGAGCCGGCGAGGTCCCCGACGTCCGGGCCGCTTCCGGGGTACCGTCCGGCGCCGCGTCCCGAAAACGCCTTGTTGAAGCGGCCGGTGAGCTCGGAGACCTCCAGGGAGGACTCGAACACGTGGCCGGAGGCAGTAAGTATCACCGACCGGGTCCTGTGGCCCTGGGAGACGTCCACCAGGCGCCCGGCCTTCCTGGCGTCGGAGCGGAGGCGGACCACCGGGGCGCCGGAAGGGTTCAGGATGGCCACAACCTGGGAGGCGCGGACGGCGTTCCCGTGGCCTATGTTCAGGAACAGATCTGGCATTGGGGACCGCCGGGGGGGAGGGGGGCCGGGCTACTCTATGTTCAGGACCTGCTCGCGGATCTTCTCCAGTTCGGACTTGAAGCGGAGCACCGTGTCCGTGATGGGGAGGGACTGGGACTTGGATCCCATGGTGTTGGCCTCGCGCACGAGTTCCTGGAGGAGGAACTCTATCCGCCTGCCCACGGGCTCGCCGGATCCCATGAGGGCGCGGAAGCTCTGGATGTGCGTGCCGAAGCGGGTGATCTCCTCGGTGATGTCCATCTTCTCCGCCAGTATCGCCGCCTCCTGGGCCAGGCGGGCGGGGTCTATCATGGTGTCGGCCAGCTCCTCCAGGCGGGCCTGGTAGCGGCGGGTGACGGCAGCGGGGATGTTGGCCGCGGCCGTCCGGAGCTCGCCGAGGTCGGCCGAGAGCGTCCCGAGCCTCCCCCAGATGTCCTTGTGGAGGCTTTCGCCCTCGCCGGAGCGCATCTTCACCAGCTGGTCCAGGGCCTCGGAGGCCAGGAGCCTCAGATCGTCCCACGCGGCGGCGGGGTCGCACCCGTCCAGGCTCGAGGTCTCCTGGCTCACGAAGAGCCGCTCCATCAGCAGGAGATGGGAGAGCTCCACCGTTCCGGGGAGCCCGATTTCCGCGGCCATGTCCCTCAGATCGTCCAGCAGGATCCCCGCCGCCTTGACGTTCACCTGGGGGGCCCTTCCGCCGGCGGGGTCCAGCTGGATCCAGACCTCTATCCGCCCGCGGTGGACGTGGCGTCCTATGAGCTTCTTCAGCGGCTCCTCCAGGGCCCCCATGAAGTGGGGAGTCCGGAAGAGGTATTCGCGGTAGCGGTTGTTCAGGGTCCTTATCTCGAAGCGGGCGCGGCAGCCCAGGATCTCCCCTCCCGCCGCGCCGAAGCCGGTCATGCTCTTGATCATCGGTCCCGTCCTGTCCTGTCGTTGGCTTGCCCGAGCGCTTGCCGCGCCGCGGGGCGCGGGCCCGCGCTCCGGGCCGCTCCGGCCGGGGCCCGTGCCCCGCCTGAAGATCCTGGCATGTCCGTGTCCCCGGCGCCCGGGTCCGCGCCGCCCGGGGGCGCCGCGGCCCGCCCGGCACGGGCCCCGGAAGGGGGCGGGGGGGTCCCGGCCCCGGATCCCGCGCCGGCCCCGTTCCCGGCCGCGGGTTCCTCCCCGGATCCGGGTCCGGTGCCGTCCCCGGACTTCCGGTCCTCCCGGAGGGAAGCCACCAGCAGACGGCGCATGGCGGTCAGGTGCCGGAGCACTGTCGGGTCCCGGTAGTCCAGGTAGGTCCAGGGGAGCGGCCTGAAGCCCCCGTTCCGGTAGGCGAGCGTCAGCTCCCCCCAGATCCCCCGGCCCAGCCAGAGGCGGTGGCCGGCGAACTTGCCGGTGGAGAGCACGAGCCCCCCCAGGGAGAGGTAGCCGGGGTCCAGGTTCACCATCCTCCCGCCGGAGGGGAACCGCCTCCTGGACTCGACCTCCATGGACAGGAGCTTCAGGTCCACCAGGGCGCCCGGCTCCAGGCGGGTCGGGGACGAAAGGTACCTCTTCAGGAGCCCCGCGCCCATCTCCGGGGCGTAGTAGCTCTCGCAGGGCATGGGCATGTCGGGGCTCTGGACGTCCGGCGTCCCCAGGACCCCCCCCCTGAACTCCCGGAAGAGCTCCTCCACCGCCCTGTCCGTGAGCGCCGGGTCCCCCGAGTAGGCCGCGAGGAAGATCTTCATGGCCGGGGGAGGGCTTATGGCGCTCAAGGGGGCTCACCTTGAAGAGGGCGGGCGGGGACTTCAGTTCCGACGGAAATCCCCGGGCCAGCGGCGGTCTCCGGGCGGGGAACCGGGCGGGGGGCCGGCGTCCCGGGCCCGGCCCCGGGGAACCCGGTCACGGGGCAGGAGCCCGCCGTTCCGGGGCCCGCGCGGCTGGCGGGTTGCGGGCCGGAGGTCGGCGGGGGCGTCGGTGCCGGCCGGATCCTCCTCCCCTGGGCGCCGGAGGCGGGCGCAGTGTCCGGGGGACGGGCCGGGGCTCCGGATCCGGTTCGGGGAGCGCGTCCGGGCTTCCGGGACGGATCCCGCGCGGGGCGCGGGGTTCCGGGCCGTTCAGGGGGCCGCGCGCCCGGCCTTCGGCCGGGCGCGGCCTGCGGTCTCGGGTCGGGCGTCCGGCAGAAGCGTACGGGCGCATGCCGCATGTTACATTGTTTCAGACGCGAATTGAAGAGTCGAGCGTGAGGTTGGCCACGAAGGAGCACTCCAGGGCGTTCCGGACCGGGTCCGCGCGCGTGAGCCGCACGTACAGCTCGTGGCCCGGCTCCACGGAATCCGGGAAGCTCATGGACTCGGTCTCCATCATCCAGTCCGTGAGGCACACCCTCACCCTCCGGCCCTGGCGGTCGAAGCACAGGGCGGGGAGCGTGTCCCCCTCCAGCTTCGCGAGCTCCCAGAGTATCCAGTAGCGGGTGCGGGCGGACTGGACCTTGTGGATGGCCCGCAGGACCCCGTCGGCGTTGAAGGCCTCGCCCAGGAGCGCCTTCTCGTCGTAGGCGGGCCCCTCGCCGGCCGCGAGGGCCCGGAGCTGGCGGTGGACCAGGAGATCGAAGTAGCGCCTCATGGGGCTCGTGAAGTAGGTGTAGCAGTCCAGCCCCAGCCCCCTGTGGCGGGAGGGCTCGGCGCTCACCCCGGTGCGGCCCAGGCGCCTTCTCAGGGCCAGGTGGTAGGCCAGCTGCTCCCTGGGCGTCCTCTCGGACTTGCAGGACAGGGGCGACTGGGAGCCCTTCATGAGAAGCTGGTAGCGGTAGGGGCAGGGGAAGTCGGCGTTCCTGAGGGTAGTGGCCGCCAGGTGGTTCGCCCGGATCATCAGCTCGCCCACCGCCACGCAGGACGGGGTGCCCCACATGACCAGCGCGGTCTCCGGGACGCCCGCGGCGCTCATCGTCACCTGCTGGGTGGGGATGTTGAAGAGGTGGCCCCCGGCGGCCAGCCTCAGCTTCAGGAACCTCTGGGAGAGCTCCGCCAGTTCCGCCAGGAACGGCGCGAGCTCCCTGTCCCCCCCGCCCTCCAGGATCTCGTCCGCCTCGATGAAGGTCAGGTGCCTTGCCACCTTCACGACGCTCGGACGGAACACCGCGTCCGTCACCTGGCCGTCCCTGCCGATTTCCGCCAGTATCGAGAAGGCGGGCCGTTCCGCGTTCGCGGTGAGGCTCAGCGCGTTTTCCGTCAGCTTCAGCGGGAGCATCGGATGGCGGCCCTCAGGGAGATATATGGAGGCGCCCCGTTCGGCCGCGAACCTGTCCAGGGCGGAACCCGGCTTCACGAAGGCCGCGGCGTCGGCGATGTGCACGCCGAGGGTCATGCCGCCCCCGGCGCCGGGCTTCAGGCTCACGGCGTCGTCGAACTCCATGGCTCCCGGGGAATCCACCGTGATCACCAGTTCCCCGGTCAGATCCAGACGGTCCTCGTCCCTCCATCTCCCGGACTCGGTCAGGCGGGCCGCCTCCTCCAGCGCCTCCTCCGGGAACTCCAGCGGAAGGCCCAGGCGCCTCAGCTCCAGATTCTCGTGCGGCCGGAAAATCCCCGCCGCCTCCAGGGCGCGGGCCGCCCCGGCGGGGTCCCCGCTGAAGCCGGCCTCGGCCAGGGCCTCCGCGGCGCTCCTGAGCGACGGGGGCGGGTCCTCGACGGCCAGTGCGAGCTCCGTCAGGGACTTCACGAGGATTCCCCCGTCGTCGGGCGGGGGGGGGAGGCGGCCGGCGGGATCCGCGCCCGACGCCTCCGGAATTTCCGGGGAACGGGCGGATTCGGGGCCGTCCGCCGGCTCGGTGGCCCGGGCGCCTTCAGCTCCGTCCGCCTCGGAAAGCGCGGGGGACCGCGCGGTTCCGGGGGCTTCGGCGGTCTGCCGGGTTTCGGGGGTTTCCGGGGTGCCCGGCCCGCCTGGGACGGCGGGGGAGGGAGCCCGCGGGGAAGCGGCGGAGCCGGAGGCTTCCGGGTTGCCTGGCGCGTACGCGGCGGGCGGGGTCCCGCAGCCGGCGGGGCCGGGCGTCCCGGGCGTGTCCGGGCCGTCCGGGACGCGGGCGGGGAGGGCGGCGTCCCGGTTCCCTTCCCCGAAATAGGCGATGCGGGCCCGGCGCAGCCAGGCTATTCCCTCGCGGCGGAGTTCGGCCCTGCGCGCCTCGCGGGCCCGGATCTCCAGGATGCGGCCTATCTCCTCGGCGCTCCTTTTCAGGGCGGCTTCGGGGGTGAACTTGAAATGCAGGCCTTCCCGGTGGACGGCCCGCATCACCGCGGCGGTCTGGTCGGGGGTGGGCCCGCGCCCGAACTCGAGTTCGGCCAGAGCCGCGAAGGTGAAGCGCGAGGCGGTGTCTGAGGAGGAGGGCATCCGCCGTGGCTCGGGGGAATCCCCGGCTCCGGGGTCCCGGGAGCCCTGGCCGCCTGCCGGAGCCGCGCCGGAGGCGCCGGGGGAGTCCGGGGCGGCGGCCCCTCCAGCCTCGGGGTTCAAGGCGGCGGCCTGCTCTTCTTCGAGGAGCCCCCAGATGACCTCAAGGTCCACCCGGGCGCTGAGGCCGGCGCGGGCGGCGTCGGCCGCCGCGACGAGCGCCATCCTGCCGTCGGCGGTGCCGGGGTCGGGGGTCTCGGCCGCGACCAGGATCCTTTTCGGCTGGAGCTTCACGGTCCTGGAGGCGGCGACGACCTCCAGCTTGCCTCCGGGACAGGGTCCCAGGGACCATCCGTCCACGAAAAGGTTGTCCTCCAGGAATTCCACTATCACGAGCCGCCCTCCCCGCCGGGGGCGTCCCGGCCCGCGCCGTCCTGGCGCCCGTCCCTGAACTGCGTCTCGTGGAGCCGGAAGTACTCGCCGCGCAGCGCGAGCAGGCTCTCGTGGTTCCCGTCCTCGGCAATCCTGCCGTCCTTCACCACCACTATGCGGTCGGCGCGGCGCACCGTGGACAGCCTGTGGGCTATGACCAGGGTGGTGCGGCCCCGCGTCAGGTTGTCCAGGGCCTCCTGCACGTAGCGCTCGCTCTCGGCGTCCAGGGCGCTCGTGGCCTCGTCCAGCACGAGGATCGGCGCGTCCTTCAGTATCGCCCTCGCCACGGCCAGACGCTGGCGCTGGCCGCCGGAGAGCTTCATGCCCATCTCGCCCACGCCGCCCTCGAAGCCTCCGGGGAGCTCCTCTATGAAGCCGGTGGCGAGGGCCGCGTCCGCCGCGGCCCTTATCTCCTCGGCGGTCGCGTCCTGCCTGCCGTAGGCGATGTTGTGCCTGGCGGACGCGTCGAACAGCGTGGTCTCCTGGCTCACCAGCGCTATCTGCGAGCGCAGGAAGCTCAGATCCATGCGGTCCACGGGCACGCCGTCTATGAGCACCGTCCCCGAGCTGGGATCGTAGAAGCGCGGGAGGAGGTTGGCCAGGGTGGTCTTGCCGCCCCCCGAGGGCCCGACGAGGGCCAGCATCCCGCCCTGGGCGATCTTGAGGTTCACGGAGGAGAGGGCCGGCTTGCCCGGCTCGTAGCAGAACGTGACGTCCCTGAACTCGATTTCGCCCCTGAGCCTGTCGAGCTCCACCGGATCCGCCGGGCTCGCCACCGAGGGGGGTGTGTCCAGCACCTCGAATATGCGCCTGGCGGCGGAGAGGCCCTGCTGGGCCTCGTTGTGGAGGCGGGTGAGCCTCTTCAGCGGCTCGTAGAGGAGCAGGAGCGCCGTCATGAACGAGAAGAACGTCCCGGGAGTGGACGCTCCGCTTATTACCGAGCGGCCGCCGTGCCAGATGACCAGCGCCACGCAGACGCCGCCCACTATCTCCATGACCGACGAGGACAGGCTTTTCACGGTCACGGCCCGCATGAGGTTGTCGACGCTCCTCTTGCACTCGTCCGAGAACCGCGCGATCTCGTAGTCAGCCATGTTGTTGGACTGCACCGCGCGGACGCCCTGGAGCGTCTCCGTGAGCACCGCTATGAGCCTCCCCATGATGAGCTGGCTTCCCGTGGCCAGGCGCCTCAGGCGCTTCCCGAAGCGCACGATCGGGTAGACGGCGAGCGGCAGGGCGATTATGCCGAAGAGGGCGAGCACCGGCTCCCTCGAAACGAGGACGAACAGGAGCCCCGCCACCTTGCAGGCGTCCAGCACGAGCCCGGTCACCACCTGGGTGACGGAGGCCTGTATGAGGGACACGTCGTTCACGATTCTTCCGATGAGCTCGCCGGACGGGTGCCTGTGGAAGAAGACGAGGGACTGGGTCTCTATGTGCGAGTACAGGCTCACCCTCAGATCGTTTACGACGGTATATCCGATCTTGTTCATGAAATAGGACTGGAAGAAGGAAAACACTCCGGCGGACGAGTACACGGCGAGCGTCAGGAGCGTCAGGCTGTTCAGCAGCGACAGGTCCTGCTCGAAGAAGACCTGGTCCAGGAGAGGCTTTATGAGCCAGGCCATGCCGGCGGTGGAGAGCGCCGCGAATCCCATGGACAGCACGGCGAGGAAGAAGGTCATGAGATGCGGGCGCAGGAGCTTCGCCAGGCGCTTCGCGTCGGCGCCGTCCGGTCCTAGAAGCCTCGTGCGGAGCGGGGGACGGCCTATTTTTTCGGAAACCGGTTCCGCGCGCGGGGAACCGGCATCGGGAGGCGGGGCCGGATCGGGCGGTACGGCAGAGGGATCGCCAGGCGCCGCGTCCGCGGCGAGCGCGGTATCCGGATCCGCGGAAGCTCCGCAGGCCCGGGAAGCCCCGCCGCTTCCGCGCGGGGCCGCCGGACCCGGAGCCGCGCCGGTTCCCGGAGGGGCGTCCGGAGCGCCCGCGCCGTTCCCTGTTCCGTCCGGGGGCGCCGCCCCCGTGCCGCCGTCCCTTACGCTCATCGCGCCCCGGCCCCCGCCTCCCGGAGCACGATGTCCAGGGCCCGCGCGGAGGCCCCGGGGCCTCCCAGGGCGCGCGTGACCTCCCGCAGGCCGGACTCCGCCGCCTCCAGTTCGGGGCCGCCGTCCAGGAAGGGGGCGGCCGCCGCCGAGATGTTTCCGGGGGTGGCGCCGCCCTGCACGAGCTCGGGGAGGATCGCGCGGCCGAGCACCAGGTTGGGGATGGAGATGAAGCCGGTCTTGACGAGCAGCTTCGCCACGAGGTAGCTTGCCGGGCTCGTCCTGTAGCACACCACCGCGGGCGTCCCGAGCACCGCGGCCTCGGCGGCGGACGTCCCGGAGGCGATGAGGGCCGCCGATGCGGCGTTCAGGACCGTCTGGGAGCGGCCGGTCACGGAGTCGAGCCGTCCGCGCAGGATCCCCGGGGCGGCGGAGAGGTGCCTTTCGGCAAGTTCGGGAGGAAGGGTCGGGGCCAGCGCCACGCAGACCCGGAGTCCGGGACGCGCCCCGGCAAGGACCGCCGCGGCCTCGAGCATCACCGGCGCGAGCCGCGCGAAGACCCCCCTGCGGCTTCCGGGGAGAAGCGCGAGGAGCGGGCCGTCCGGCAGCCCGAGCGCCGCCCGCGCCTCGGCGCGGGGGAGGGGGACTATCTCGTCCAGGAGCGGGTGGCCCACGAAGTCGGCGGTGACGCCGCGCGAGCGGTAGAACTCCTCCTCGAAGGGCAGGATCAGGAGCCGCCTTCTGGTGTGCCTCGCCAGAAATCTTATCCTGCCCTGGCGCCAGGCCCAGATCTGCGGGCAGATGTAGTAGACAACGGGGATGCCCGCCTCGGAGGCCCTCCTGGCCAGGCGGAAGTTGAAGTCCGGGCTGTCGATGAGCACGAGCGCGTCGGGGCGCTCGGCCACCGCGGCCTCGGCTATCCTGCGCCTGAGCGCGAGGAGCCTGCGGGCCTGGCCCAGGACCTCGGCGATGCCCATGACGGCGGTCTCCCGGGCATGCGCCAGGAGGCGGCACCCCGCCTCCATCATGCGGTCGCCCCCGAGCCCGAAGAAGCTCACCGCGAGCCCGCGGCGCGCGGCCTCGCGGATGAGCGCCGCCCCGTGCAGATCCCCCGACTCCTCGCCGGCCGAGATCATGATCCTGATTTCAGCTTCGGCCATGGCCCGGGCCCTTCTCCCCGCCGGGGGGGTCGAGCCACGCGAGAAGGGACAGCCCGGCCCCGTCCGCGAGCCTCACGCACTCCTCCTCATCGAGAAGTATGAGCCCCCTCGCGTCCAGGACCAGTCCCCCGGCCCGCACCTCGGCCAGGAGCCTTATCGTGGGGGGGCCAACGACGGGGAGATCCAGGCGGGCGTCCTGGCTGGGCTTCAGCACCTTCGCCACGGCCACGGGCTTGGAGCACAGGGACGCCCCGCGCCGTATGGTGGCGTCCGTGCCGTCGGCGCCCTCGAGGGCCACGGCAATCTTGTCGCAGGCGACGGCGGTCTGCCCCACGTCGAGCCGCCCCAGCTCGCGGGCTATCCTGAAGGCGAACTCCAGATCCTCCAGGAGCCCGCCCGACGGCTCCCTGGCCCCGAGCCTTCCCGGACGCACGAGAATCTCGGGCACGAGATCGGTCACGGACACCAGGTTCAGGCCCCTCCCCTCGAGCCATCCCGCCACCGCGCGGAGTATCGTGTCGGTCTGGAAGCTCGGGAGCCCCTCCATGAGCTTCACGGCCTCCGCGTCCGGACGGTAGTTGCGTATGATGTTCTCGCGGCTCACGCCTCCCGCCATGCACACGTCCGTGACGCCCGCGTCCAGGAAAAAGCCGGCCATGGGGGCGAGCTCGCCCAGGGAGAGGACCGTGTAGCGGTCGGCCAGGGCGGCAAGCTCGCCGCTGGCCTCGCCCTCTATGGCCGCGATCGCGAGGAACCTGCCCTCCTCCTTGACTTTCCTGGCGGCCAGCACGGGAAGCGAGAGGTTCCCGGCGATGAAGCCCACGGGGCCGCCCGGCTTCCGTCCGCCGGGGGACTCCGGCTTCGTCCCGCCCGCGCCGGTTCCGGCTCCCGCGTCTCCCCGCCCGCCGCCGCCCGTCCCGCTCAACGGTACACCCCCCTCTCGGAGGAGCGGTAGAAGGCTATGATGGCCCTGGCCTCCTCCGAGTCCGGAAACTGCCTCTCCGCCTCGGCGAGCGCCCCGGCCAGGGGCTTGTGGTTGTGGAGGAGCCTGAAAACCCCCGAGATGGCGGCCACCGCCTCCGGGCTGAAGTTCCGGCGGCGGAGTCCCACTATGTTGGGGGTGACCGCCACGGTGTCGCGGATGCCCGCGACTATCATGAACGGAGGCACGTCCTTCACTATTCCCGACATGCCCCCCACGAAGGCGTGGTCCCCCACGCGCACGAACTGGTGTATGGCGGACGAACCGCTCACGATGGCCTGGAGCCCCACGGAAACGTGGCCGGCGAGGACCGCGTAGCTGGAGAGTATCACCTCGTCCGCCAGCTGGCAGTCGTGGGCCACGTGGACCGTGGCCATTATGAGGACATCGTTGCCTATCCTCGTGACCCCCCCCCCGTGCTCGGTGCCCCGGTGCACGGTGGCGGACTCCCTGACGGTTACGCGGTCGCCCAGGACCAGCCTGGTCCGTTCCCCCGCGTACTTCATGTCCTGGGGATCGGCGCCCAGGGACGCGAAGGGGAACACGCGGCAATCCCGCCCGATCGAGGTGTCCTTGTCGATGGAGACGTGGCCCATTACCTCGGTGCCGTCCCCGATCTCCACGCGGGGGCCCACGAGTGTGTAGGGCCCCACCGTGACGCCGGAGCCTATCTGCGCGGTGGGGTCGACTATTGCGGTCGGATGGATTCCCATGTGTGCCTG
>JAISEQ010000293.1 GCA_031264045.1 Deltaproteobacteria bacterium | reverse complement strand
CGCCGCGGGGCAGACGGCTTCCGGGGCGTCGGGTCCGGCGGGCGCCGGGGCGCAGGCGGCTTCCGGGGCTTCTGGACCGGCGGGCGCCGGGGGGCAGGCGGCTTCCGGGGCTTCTGGTCCGGCGGGCGCCGCGGGGCAGACGGCTTCCGGGTCTCCGGGTCCGGCGGGTGCCGTGGGGCAGGCGGCTTCCGGGTCTCCGGGTCCGGCGGGTGCCGGGGGGCAGGCGGCTTCCGGGGCTTCGGGTCCGGCAGGTGCCGGGGGGCAGGCGGCTTCCGGGGCTTCGGGTCCGGCAGGTGCCGGGGGGGAGAATATTCCCTCCGGCGGAGAGAGGCGACGGACAGGCCGCAGGGCCGATGACGGGGCAAGGTACGCGGCGGAAGCCGTCCTGAAGGATTTGGTCCCGGTCCTGGACAACCTCCACCTGGCTCTGGAAAGCGCCATGGTTTCCCATGGCCCCCCCGGGTTCGCCGAGGGGGTGGCCCTGACCCTCTCCGACTGTCTGCAGAGGATGGCGCCCCATGGCCTTAAGGAGATCGTGTCCTCTCCCAGGGACGCCTTCGATCCGGAGATCCACGAGGCCGTCGGCGTGGAGAGGGCTCCGGGGATCGCCGGCGGCAGGGTGGCAAGGATGACGGCCTGCGGTTACCTTCTCCACGACAGGCTGATAAGGCCGGTGAGGGTCGTCCTGTCGAAGGGGGACGGCTGATCGGGGGC
The DNA here is from genome assembly GCA_031264045.1 of Deltaproteobacteria bacterium. Lineage (GTDB taxonomy): Bacteria > Desulfobacterota > Desulfarculia > Adiutricales > Adiutricaceae > JAIRZX01. The sequence continues at coordinate 4,064 of JAISEQ010000293.1, read as the reverse complement.
GCCGCAGGGGCGGGCCTCCGTGCGCGGCGCTTGAGGAGGCGGCATGAGGCTTCCGGGCCGGAGGGCGGTTTCGGCGACGGGGCGCCGGCGGGGCAGGGCTGTTCCGGGCCGCCTGCCTCCCTGCGGGAGGCTTCACCCCTATTCCGGGCAGGGAGCGTCCTCCCGTGCGGGGGCCGGCCGGAAGGCGGGGCGCCGGTTCCGGCGTCCCGCGGCGCCGCCAGGCGCGGAAAGGCGGTCCCGTGCCGATTTCGGCCGCCCGGCCCTTGACGGGGGCCCGTCTGATGCTTACCTAAAGGTGGACGGGGCGTTCAGGAGCGGATTCTAAGAAGGCCCGGGGGGCATCAGCCCATCGGGGCTCCCCGGACCTCGCCCGCTCCGGGCCGGACGGCCCATGGAGGACCGGACGTCCGCCCCTCGCCGCCGCGGACGCGGACCGGCGGAAAGACCGACTTCAGCGGGACTCCCTCGTGAAGGGGGCCCGGAAACATATCCAAGGTTAGGAAAAGGGAGAGACATAACATGTCGAACGTGATCGGAATCGATCTGGGGACCACGAACTCGTGCGTGGCCTTCATGGACGGGACGGAGCCCAAGGTTATCGCCAACCTGGAGGGCAACCGGACCACCCCCTCCGTGGTGGGCTTCCAGGAGTCGGGCGAGAGGCTGGTGGGACAGCCGGCGAAGCGCCAGGCGGTCTCCAACCCGGAGAACACAATCTACGCCGTGAAACGGCTCATCGGGAGGAAGTTCGACTCCCCCGAGGTCCGCAAGGACATGAACATAGTGCCGTACAAGGTCGTGGAAGGCTCCAACAACGACGCGGCGGTGGAGGCCAGGGGCAAGGCCTACAGCCCGGCCGAAATCTCGGCCATGATCCTCACCAAGATGAAGCAGACCGCGGAGAGCTTTCTGGGGCAGACGGTCACCGAGGCGGTCATCACCGTGCCCGCCTACTTCAACGACTCACAGCGGCAGGCCACCAAGGACGCGGGCAGGATAGCGGGCCTGGACGTGCTCAGGATCGTGAACGAGCCGACCGCGGCGGCCCTGGCCTACGCCCTCGACAAGAAGAAGGAGCAGAAGATAGCCGTCTTCGATCTGGGCGGCGGGACCTTCGACATTTCCATCCTGGAGATCGCTGACGGCGTCTTCGAGGTGAAGAGCACCAACGGGGACACCTTCCTGGGCGGCGAGGACTTCGACAAGAAGATAATCGACTGGATGACCGACGAGTTCAGGAAGTCTTCGGGCATCGACCTGCGCGAGGACAAGATGGCCCTCCAGAGGCTCAAGGAGGCGGCCGAGAGGGCGAAGATGGAGCTCTCGTCCAGCATGGAGACGGACGTGAACCTCCCCTTCATAACTGCGGACGCGACCGGCCCCAAGCACCTGAACCTCAAGCTCACCCGCTCCAAGCTGGAGAGCCTGGTGGACGACCTGGTGGCCAGGGTGGTCGGCCCCTGCGAGACGGCGCTGAAGGACGCGGGACTTTCCCCCCGCGAGATTAACCAGGTCATCCTCGTGGGAGGCATGACCAGGATGCCCAAGGTCGTGGAGCAGGTGAAGAAGATTTTCGGCCAGGAGCCATCGAAGGGAGTCAACCCCGACGAGGTGGTGGCCGTGGGCGCCGCGATCCAGGGAGGCGTTCTGAAGGGCGACGTGACGACAGTCCTCCTCCTGGACGTCACCCCCCTGTCGCTGGGCATCGAGACGCAGGGGGAGGTCTTCTCGAGGCTCATCGAGAAGAACACCACCATCCCCACCAAACGGAGCCAGATTTATTCCACCGCCACCGACAACCAGCCCTCGGTCGTCATAAACGTCCTCCAGGGCGAGCGCGAGATGGCCTCCGGCAACAAGAGCCTGGGCCGCTTCGAGCTGGTGGGCATTCCCCCCGCACCCCGCGGGGTCCCGCAGATAGAGGTCACCTTCGACATAGACGCGAACGGCATAGTCCACGTCTCGGCGAAGGACCTGGGCACCGGCAAGGAGCAGTCCATAAAGATAACCGCCTCCAGCGGGCTCTCCGAGGAGGAGATCCAGCGCCTGATAAAGGACGCCGAGCTCCACGCCGAGGACGACAAGGCCAGAAAGCAGCTGGTGGAGTTGAAGAACAGGGCGGATCAGCTCATCTACTCCACGGAGAAGAGCCTGGGCGATCTGGGCGACAAGGTGGACCCCTCCACCAGGAGCCAGGTGGAGAGCGCGGTAGCGGATCTGAAGGGCGTTCTGGACCAGGGCGACAAGGCCGTGATCGAGGCCAAGACCAAGGCTCTGACGGATCTGAGCCACAAGCTCGCCGAGCAGATGTACTCCCAGGCCAGCCAGCAGCGCCAGGGCGGGGACGGCCAGCAGGCCGGCGGAGGCGCCGGACAGGGCGGGCACGAGGACGCCGGGGAGCCGGTCGTGGACGTGGAGTTCGAGGAGGTCAAGGAGGACAAGTAGCGGGGTTTTCCGGAAAACTGCCTTGCCGCGCGTCCGGGGCGGACAGGGGCGGTTCCGGCCGCCTGTCGGGGCTGGCCCGCCCGGAAAAGGGCGGGGATTCGCCCCCCCCGCCCTTTCCGTCCTCGGAGCGCCGGTAAGCCGAATGTTCAGCTGCGATACGGGCCGGGGGGCATTTCCTCCGGCCTTTTCGTTTTGGAGGCGGTGGCAGGCGGTGAAGGCGGAATTTCTTTCCGGAAAATTCCTTTTCTAAATTGTTAGATGTCAAACATGATTGGAATTATCTCCGAGGGCAGGATATGGATAATGACTTAATGCCAGAATCGGAAACAGATCTGAAAATCCTTGACTTCGGGACGCAGTCTTTTGAAAATTCAAGAAATTTAGGTCATGTTTATGTCGATAAGACAGATTTGATAGCCGGTCTTCTCCAACCCAAGTCAGGAATCGTGTTTCTGACCAGGCCGAGGAGATTTGGAAAATCCTTTCTTCTCAACACCATCAGGAATATTTTTGAAGGTAAACGAAAGCTTTTTGAAGGCTTGGCGATTGATAATTTGAAACCGGATTATGATTGGGATATTTCCCGCGATATTTTTATTGATATGAGCGATCTCGTTTATACTCCATCCCAAATTAATGACAGTCTCACTAATAAAATTTAGAATATTGCCAATAGTTTTGCTACAAAAATTGATGCGGGAGATTGTTCTTCCGCGATTTCTGAATTAATTCAAATATTGTATGATTTGCTTCAAACCGGACCTTCTTATTTGGCTTCTGATACCGAAATTAAGTACACCCGTTGCCCGATAGTTCTTATTGATGAATACGATATCCCAATTACATCATATTTATCAGAGATAGAACAGCGTAGAGCTAATCAGAAAATTCTTAAGGACTTTTATATAAGATTGAAATCGTGTGAGCCATTGTTGCGTTTTGGGATGATAACTGGCATAACACATTTTAGAGAATTATCAATTTTTTCTAGCATGAGCTCATTTTCTATTATTACTGTCGACCCATTATTCTCTACAATTTACGGTTTTACTGAAAACGAGGTCCGGAAAAATTATTCAAAATATATTAACACTTCATTTTGAAAATTCGGGATAATCGCTGTATTCCCAAAAACTGGAACCGTGATGATTTCATAAACGCATTGCTGGAATGGTATGACGGTTACAGCTGGGACGGAGAGTCAAGGGTACTCAACCCGCAATCCGTGAAAGATTTCTTTCGTTTTAAGAGATTTAAAACTATCTTGCGCGAGGAATCCCCCGGAGCTTGTTCCGGGGAGGAATCGCGCCCTCCTTCCCCGGATCTCACGGCAGCTGGGCGCAGGCGGCTGGAGGAATTGCCGTCTTATCTAGTTTTGTGGTATTATGATTCTATGGCAAACAAGGCATTCGTATTCCGGATCTGTCCGAACAGGGAGCGGGAAGTCCTGATGAACAGGACTTTCGGTTGCTGTCGGTTCGTCTGGAACCGCATGCTGACGGACAGGAAGATCCGGTATCTGATCACGCGTGATTCGATCCGGATCACCCCGGCACAGTATAAGAAGCACTGGCCGTGGCTGAAGGAAGTCGACGGCATGGCCCTGTGCAACGTCCGGC
>JAISEQ010000238.1 GCA_031264045.1 Deltaproteobacteria bacterium | reverse complement strand
GTCATCGTCATCATCGTCATCGTCATCGTCATCGTCATCTACATCGTCTTCTTCATCGTCGTCATCATCATCATCATCATCATCATCATCATCGTCATCGTCATCGTCGTCATCATCATCATCATCGTCATCATCATCGTCATCGTCATCGTCGCCATCATCATCGTCATCGTCATCGTCATCGTCATCGTCGTCATCGTCATCGTCATCGTCATCGTCGTCATCGTCATCGTCTTCTGAGTCACCTTCGTCATCATCGGGATCCCCAACGTCTTCCCCGTTTTCACAGTCAACGCTGTAATCCCCGGCATCTTCCCCGTCTTCAGCGCCAACACGGGGATCTCCAACGTCTTCACCGTCAACGCAGGAATCCCCGACGCCTTCCGGCTCCTCGCATTCAACGTCAGGAGCCTCACCGTCGGAGGGTACCCCCGGGAGGCCCTTTCCGGCGTACCGGGCCGCATCCGCCCCTCCTCCGGCATCCTTCGGCGGAACCGTCTCAGCCCCGCCGACGGCAGCGGCTTCCGGCTTCCCGACGGGAGCCTCACTGCTCAGGGCACCCCTGCCTCCGGACGGGCGGCTGTCCAGCTCCTTGGCCAGACGATCGAGCACGCCGTTCACGAAGGCCTGGGAGTCGGAGTTCCCGAAGCCCTTCGCGAGCTCCACCGCCTCGTTCAGGCTGGTCTTGACCGGTACGTCCCCTCGGTAGAGCATCTCGAAGTAGAAGAGCCTCAGAAGGGCCCGGTCCACGGTCCCCATGCGGTCAAGGCGCCAGTTGCGGGCGGCGGCGGCTATGTCGCCGTCCAGCTCGTCCGCGGTACGGCAGACCCCCAGGTACATCTCCGCGGCGAGGGGCCAGGCGGCCTCGAAGTCTTCGGGCGAGACCCCCAGGGCGAGTTCGGGGTCCACCCCCGGATCGAAGGCCTCGCGGAAGAGCCCGGGCTGGAGGTCGTCCGGGCCGCCGGAGAGATCCCGCTGGAAGAGGAGCTGCAGCGCGAGCTCCCTGGAGAGCCTGCGCCGGGCCAGGAAGGCGGCTTTCCCGGCCCGCCCCCCGTCCCCACCCGTGCCGTGGTCGGCGGTCACGGTCCTCACGCGCCCGCGACCGCAGGCCCTGAGGGGAGGGCCCCCATGAGCTTCATGAGGTTCGCGGTCTCAAGGACGGTCACCACAGCGTCGAAGCCCTTGTTGCCGCTCTTGGCGCCCGCCCGGTCGGCGGCCTGCTCCAGGGTGTCGCAGGTGAGCACCCCGAAACCCACGGGCACGCCCGTCTGGAGCTGGACCTGCGCCAGGCCCTTGGAGACCTCCGCCGCCACGTAGTCGAAATGGGGGGTGCTCCCGCGGATTACCGCGCCCAGGGCGCATACGGCGTCGAAGCGGCCGGATCTGGCGGCGGCCTGCACGGCGAGCGGAAGCTCGAAGGCCCCGGGGACCTTCATGACCGTGAGATCCTCCCCGCGGCCGCCGTGCCTCAGGAAGGCGTCCGTCGCGCCCTCCAGGAGACGCTCGGTTATGAGGCTGTTGAAACGGCTCACCGCGATCGCCAGGCGCATGCCGGCGGCGGTTATCTGTGCTTCCAGGATCTGAGGCATTTTCTGGCGGCTCCGGGAGGTCTGACTCCGGCAGTCCCTCCTCGTCCGCCGAAGGCCGGGGGAGGGCCGAAGCGGGCCTGCGGCCCGCCCGGTGGGGTTTTTGGAGGAGGCGGGACTCATGCCCGCCGGGAGGGGTTTCGGGCGGAGGCGGGACTCATGCCAGCCGGGAGGTGCCGCGAGGCCCCCGTGAAGAGGGGGCTTGCCGGCGGGAAGGGCCGGGAGAGGCCCAGTGAGGTGGGGCATGATCCGGGAGGACCCGGCCCTCGGGGGAGGACGGGGAGCGGGAAGTCGGGGCTTCCGGCCTCAGCCCCGGCCGCCGTCCCGCGAGAAGTTCAGGATATGGCCCATCTTGGCGCACTTGGTCTCCATGTACCTCTCGTTCTCGGGGCGGGGGGGGAGCTCGATGGGGACCCTCTCCAGGACGGAGTGCCCGTAGCCCTCCAGGGCCACCATCTTGGCGGGGGGGTTGGGCCGGAGGAGCGTGGACGTCACGCCGAGGTCCCTGAGCACCTGGGCACCCAGGCCGTAGTCCCTCAGATCGTCCTTGAATCCCAGGGCCCTGTTGGCCTCCACCGTGTCCGCACCCCGGTCCTGGAGGGCGTAGGCCTTTATCTTGTTGACCAGGCCTATGCCGCGGCCCTCCTGGGGCACGTAGAGGAGCACCCCCCGGCCCTTAAGCGCTATCTGCCGCATTGCCTCCTTCAGCTGCTCGCCGCAGTCGCAGCGCAGGGACCCCAGCGCGTCGCCCGTCAGGCACTGGGAGTGGACCCGGGTCAGCACGGGCTCCGGGGAGGAGAGATCCCCCATGGCGAGGGCGAGGTACTCGGAAGAGTCCACCCTGGAGGTGTAGGCGTACAGATCGAAGACCCCGTAGGGCGTGGGCAGGACGGATCTGGCGTCCTGGGTCACCAGCCTCTCGTGGCCCAGGCGCCACGCCACCAAATCGGCCACCGAAACTATCAGGAGCCCGTGGGCCTCGGCGAAGCGCTCCAGATCCGGCATCCTCGACATGGTGCCGTCCTCGTTCATGACCTCGCAGATGACCCCCGCCGGGGTGAGCCCCGCCAGCCTCGCTAGATCCACCGCCCCCTCGGTCTGGCCGGTGCGCACGAGCACGCCCCCCTCTTTGGCGCGGAGCGGGAAGATGTGGCCGGGAGTCACGATGTCGGAGGGCCCTGCGTCTTCGGACACCGCCGCAAGCACCGTGGCTGCGCGGTCGGCCGCCGAGATTCCGGTCGTGACCCCGCGGCTGGCCTCGATGGAGACCGTGAAGGCCGTCTGGAAGGGGGAAGTGTTTCGGGAAGACATCTGCGGGAGCCCGAGACGATCCACCAGCTGCGGGGAAAGGGGCAGGCAGATGAGCCCCCGCGCGTGGGTGACCATGAAGTTTATGGCCTCCGGCGTTGCGAACTGGGCCGCCATGGTCAGGTCGCCCTCGTTCTCCCTGTCCTCATCGTCCACGAGGATGACCATCCGGCCCTTCTGGATCTCCGCTATGGCCTCTTCAATCTTTGCAAGCGGCATTTATGCGCGTTCCTTTGCTCCCTCCGGGCGGGCGCCTGGCCTCCGCCGCCCCGGGCTTAGATGGACGGAATATAGCACGTGCCGGGCGGATATTAAAGACTGCGGGGACCGGCCCCGCAGGGCCGGGAAGCGCCGGCGCGGGGACCGGAAAGCAGGAAGGGCCGGGGCGTAAGGGACGGGGCCGGCGGCGGGCGCGGCGGTCTCAGCCCTCCGGCGAGCGGAAGTGGGACAGGAGCGGGTAGAGGGCCTTCCTGGGAATGCCCGTGAGCCCGGAGAGCTCTCCGGCCGATTCCGAAAGCCTGCGCCCGTCGGCCCGGACGGCCTCCCAGAGAACCTTCAGGGCTGCGACGGAGCGGGCGGAACAAAGGGGGCCCCTGCCCGCCTCGCCGCCGTTCCGGACGGCGCCCTCCGCCGGGGGATCCCCAGCGCCCTCCGCCGGGGGATCCTCCCGTCCGGCGTCAGGGGCCCCAAGGCCGCGCTCGCCGCCCGTCTGCGGGCCCCGTGGAGCATCGGACGCGCCGGGGGGAAGGGAACTGCCCGAATCCCGGGCATCTTCATGATCTTCGTGACTTTCCGGAGCTTCCGGACCCCCGGGGAAGTCAAGGCCGAGAGCGGGCCCGTCCCGGAACTCGAACGGTTCCGGGCCGCCGGGGCAGGAATCACCAGGCTCCCAGTCCCCGCGCCCTCCGTCCTCCCGGAGGGCGCCGCCGCCTCCCGCCATCTCCTCGAAGAAGCCTTCCGTCCTCGAGGCCGCCACCCGGCCCCGGGGGGCGCCCTCCACCACCACCGTGACCTCGCCCTTCCTGGGGACGGCCTTCACGTCCTCCAGAAGCTCCCCCAGATCCCCGAACAGGTACTCCTCATGGAGCTTGGTCATCTCCCTCGCGACCAGGGCCCTGCGCGGCCCCAGGACCTCCAGGAGATCCGAAAGCGACTCCTCCAGGCGGTGGGGGCCCTCGAAGAAGACCAGCGGGTGGGCGAGGCGCCTGAAGGCGGCCAGCCAGCTCCTCCTGGCGGGCCCCCTGGGAGGGGGGAAGCCGCAGAAGCTGAAGGACGGTGCCGGGAAGCCCGCTACCGACAGCGCGGCGGTGACGGCCGAGGCCCCGGGGAGGGGGTAGACACCGAAGCCCCCAGCCCTTGCGGCGGCGCACAGCGCCGCCCCCGGATCGGAAATCCCCGGCGAGCCCGCGTCTGTCATGAGCGCCACGGAGAGCCCCCGCGAGAGCACGTCCCGCACCCTGGGCCAGGCGGAGGCGTGGGACTGCTCGCGGTAGCTGACCTGGGGAAGGCTTATGCCCAGGAAATTCAGAAGCCTCGCAGTCCTGCGCGTGTCCTCGGAGGCGGCAAGGGAAGCCTTCCGGAGCGCGGCCACGGACCTCGGGGTCATGTCCCCCATGTTGCCCAAGGGGGTAGGCACGACGTAGAGGCCAGGCGGATAGGAGGCCATGCCACCCGGACCGGCGGCGGGATCGGTCTGCGGGGCAGCGCCGGGAGCCCCCCCGCGGATCGCGGCCGTCCCGGTAGCCCGCGTTTCGGCCGGCCCCTTCCGCCCGTCCCTTCGGTTCCTCGGAACGTCCCTCGGTGCCACCTTTCCCCCTTCCCGGCGGCCTCCGGCCGCCCGCGGGCATCGGAACATCGCGCGCAGGAGGTCCGGGCCCTCCCGGACATGGAAATCAAATCCGGCCAGACTGGCGGAACAGGCCGTCAGGGGAACGGAAAAGCCGTCCCGCCCGGTCGGACCCCGCCGTCATGGGACGGGAGAAAGCCGTCCCGGCGGGGATGCCAGCCGGAACCAGTCCGGAAAAGTCCCCGGACGACCGGAGGATCCGGCATTCCCCGTGCCGGAAAAGCAGCCCGCGAGCCGGATCCGGCATCTTCCGTCCGAAAACGGTCCCCGGAAGGGCGGCTCCGGCCTCCAGTGCCCGGAAGGGCAGTCAAGGCGGCCGAATCCGGAAGAGCCGGAGCGGAAAAGACGCCGGCCGGGCATGCCCGGCCGGACTCGCCTGCAAAACGCCTCGTCCGGGCATGGCCCCCGGTCTAGAAAAGCCCCCCGGACCGGCCTGAACCTCCGGGATTGCCCGGTTTCCCGCCCTTCCCCGCCCGACCCGGCCCTTCGGGAAGGACCCCGCGGAAGCTCAGGCGGTGGACAGGGGAGGGGCCGTGGCGCCTTATCGCCTCCAGGTGCTCCCGTGTGCCGTATCCCTTGTGGCAGGCGAAGCCGTAGAGGGGGTAGAGAAGATCGAGCTCCGCCATCATGGCGTCCCTGGCGGTCTTGGCCAGCACGGAGGCGGCGGCCACCGAGAGGGATCTGGAGTCTCCCCGCACCACGCTCACGACCCTGGCACCGTCGATCGGTGGCGCGGCGTTCCCGTCGGCCAGGGCCAGGCCGGGCTTCACCTTAAGGGCGCCGAAGGCCTCGGCCATGGCGAGCATGGAGGCGCGGAGAGGATTGAGCTCGTCCACCTGGGCGGCGCTCTTCACGGCCAGGGCCCAGCATACGGCCCTTTCCCTTATGAGCTCCGCCGCCCTTTCCCTGGCCTCCGGACGAAGCCTCTTGGAGTCGTCCACGCCGGGGTACCCGAGATTCAGGTCCAGGACGGCGGCGGCGGCCACCAGGGGCCCGGCGAGAGGACCCCTCCCGGCCTCATCGAGGCCGCACAGGGGCTCCCCGAAGGCCAGATCGAAAGCCAGGGGCGACTCCGGGGCCTCAAGCGCGAAAAGGCCGCAGGCGGAGGGGAGCCCGTGCTCCCCCTCCGCCGGCGGCCTGACCTTACCGCCCCCTGAAGTTTGCCGGGGGCCTGCGGGCGGGCTACTTGGCGTAGATGTTCCTGGTCCTGACCTTGGCGGCCTTGCCGCGGAGATGTCTCAGGTAGTAGAGCTTCGCGCGCCGGACGCGGCCGAGGGTCACGACCTCCACCTTGTCGATGGCGGGCGAATTGAAGGGGAAGATGCGCTCGACGCCCACCGAGTAGGAGACCTTGCGCACGGTGAAGGTGGCCCCCATGGACCCGCGGCGGATGCGGATGACCACGCCCTTGAAGATCTGGACGCGCTCCTTGTCGCCTTCCTTGATCCTCACGTGGACGGCCACGGTGTCGCCGGACTTGAAGGAGGGCAGATCGAGGCGCCTCTGCTCAATGTCGAGGGTCTGGAGGATCCTGCCGTGCTGCTTGAAGGTGTCGCCTATCTCAACGGGGCTGAGGCTGAACGGGATATTGATCATGGCGTGGCCTGTGAACTCCTTGTGGGAGGCGGAAGGAATGCGTTGCGTCGGACACCCGCGCCTCTGGGCCGGAGGGTCTGTCCGTCCGGGGGGCCTTCCCCGGAAAAGGGCGGAACCGACTTTATAGCATTTCCCCGGGAGCATTTCAAGAGCCCCTTAAAGGAAAACCGGCGCTGGCGCCTGTGCCCCCGGGAAGCGCGACCGGGGAGCTGGAGCTGACCAGCGGGGAGCCTCGGGGGGGGGCGGGAGGCGGAAGCGGGGCAGGAGAGCCTGTGTGTCCAGGCTGAGCCCGGAGAAGGCGGCGGCTCCCGGACGCGGTCCGGGGCCGGCCGGAGACCTGGGCAGGCCCGTGACGTCCGCATTCCCGGCCGGGGACGGCCGCCCGGCGCCTGAATGCCCGGCCGGGGACGGCCGCCCGATCCCCGAATGCCCGGCCGGAGCCGAGCGCTGAAGGACTGCCTGCCCGCCAGATGGCGAAAGCGTGGGAGCCGGAAAGCCCGGGTGCCGTCCCCCGGAGGTGAAGGGGGCAGGACGAGGTTCACGGAACCGCCGGGGCCTGCCCTGGCAGCCACGTCCGGACAGCCCGCTTCTCCCGGCCGGCAGCCGGCCGCGAGGCGTCTTCCGGGAACCAGGGCGAAACTGGACGCGCCTGCCGGCACCCCACCGCCAACGCGGCATCCTCGGGACGTCCAACCGCAGCCCGCGATGCCGATGGGAAAACCCTGAAATAAGAGACGCGACGCAAATGCGACGGGAAGACAGCCGGATGGTTCACCGCCGGTGCCGTACCCCGCGAACAAGCTTCGGACCGGGCGGAGAACGGTGCGCCGGGACCCGCCACCATGACCTGGACGCCCCGGTCCGGCTCAGGCACACCGGTCGTGCCCGGAAACCGGGCCGCCCCCGCAGGTTCGGGAGCACGTTCCCGCGTCCGGGATGCCGTCGGCATCCGGGAAATCATTCCGGGTAGGACAAGCCTGCCGCGTTCGCATTCGCGTTCCGTGAACTGAAGAAGTGCGGCACGCACCAAAACACCATGCAATCTACGTCTGAGCGTACGGGATACAGCATGTCGATGGTGATGCCGGCTGGAGCGGATGCCGGCCTGAGGGAAGCCGCGAGCGGGGGACAGCACGGGCCGACAGGATGCAAACATGTTCGCCGACATCCCTGTTCGTCGGGCGGAACGCTGAAGACACAACATACCGGAATCAGCTGCGTCAAAACATCGGATGCGTTCCTGCGGCATGACTGGATGTCCTTCCAGGAGAACGGCTTAGGCTCGTGCTCGGCAACGAGGCGATGTCCACTGCCGCGCGAACGCGGGCCCATCGGATCCGGGAAGGTAATTGTTTGACCGGATAAAAAATTTCAAAAACACTATTGAAACATATGATGCTTTGAGGATATAATGATAACGCTTCGGGTTCTGCGGACAGCTTTTTCGCGGAACATGGGGCGCGGATTTCCGCAGGCGGCACGCGCAGCCCGTCAAGGATGTCAGCTCCGCAGCACATTGCGGCCTATAGCCTCCTCCCCTCACTCACTCCCCCCTGCTCACCCCACCGTTCCGGCAGAGCGCGAGGCTCCCTTCGGCCCGAGTCGCGATGCCCGGATTCCCCCCGCCACACGTCCTCCGTCCACTCCGGGGACCGCCCGAGGCGCTCATGGTGAAGACGCCAGCCATGCTGAAACTATACGTCTACGGATCGCTCAAACAGGGATTCTGGAACCACGACCACTACTGCCGGGGCGTGGTGTCAGTCCGCGAGGCCGAGGTCATAGGCCGCCTCTTCAAGCTCCCCTCGGGGGTGCCGGTACTGGAAGTGCCCCCAAACCTTGTCCTGGCAGAAGGCACGCTGGACCCCAGAGGCGACGCGCTCCTGCAGAAGGAGCATGCGGAGTGCTTCGGCGAAACCCGCGTGGCCGAGCCCGAGATGCCCGGCTACATGCCCGAGTACGGCTGGGGTTCCGTGAGAGGCGAGATTATGAGCTTCAACGACCCCCTCCTCCGCCTACCGCATATCGACACCCTGGAAGGGTATCTGCAGGGTGGCAGCTCCCCATACCGGAGGCTGCTGTACCCGTCCCGCCACGGGAGCAGGGTCGAGCCGGTGTGGCTCTACGCGGCAGGCTGCGACTCAGCGGACATGCGTGGGGAGCAGATGCCTCTGCCGTCCGGGAGGTGGCCTTCCTGAAGCGCCGGCCGAAACCGGCATATCGCAGTTACCGATTCGATTTCGAATCGGTAACGTAGCTCGGAGAGGAAAAGCGATCGCCGGTGAAGCCGCCACGATACCTCCCCCGTCGGCCGCTCCCGTCCAGCGCAACGCATGGCAGTTCCGGCTCGCATGGAGGCATCTGTCCGCAAACGGCGGCCGATCGAAGTTGTCCGAAAGAATATTTTGAAGCTGGCCGCGTCTCATCGCCCTCTGCGGGCATGCTTGATGCGACGGGGAGAATCGGGGGTACATGGGAAGAGAAGGAAGGAAAAATGGGAAAAGGAAAAAGTGTCCGGTAAGGCAGGATCGGGTCAGATAATTTGGAAAGGGAAATCACCGGGATTTGGAGCAGAAACAAGGCGGATGATTTCTTGACAGGGCGGAGATGATAGCATCGATGTCCTAGACGGAATTGGCAGGCCTGACGTCAAGGCCGTGCTGAACGGCAATATCGTCCAGCTGGCTCAACAATTTTCTCCTGAACACCTGCGGATCAGTCTCGTAACTGCTGAAGGAAATACTGATTACCGGAAAAGGCTGCCAGAGATATCCAGACCCGTCTTTTCCGATGGCCAGACTGCAGAAAAGGGCACTGTTCCCCAGGCTATATGCTGGCCTGCCTCGAGAAGAAGGTTCTTGCCGAACCTCCTCGGCCTGGAGAGGAAAACATGCGGGACTGGCTACTGTCGAGCAGATCGAGAATAAGGTGAGTCTTGTAGACGAAAGCCGCGTAGGAACCTATGTAATCCAGGAACTCTGCTGAATCGCGCCACAGCCGCTTCGATTTCTGTTCTGCGGGCTCCAAAGTGTCGATGTCGGTCAAAAGCTGGTCCTCGTATCAGGATGTGGAAACTGACATCATTATCGCCTCATTTTGATTATAGAATATCCGATTCAATCGTTCTCGTCAAGATATGATGTTGAGGCAATAATTAACAATTTCAGTTAAATCCTAATTCCATTTTCCGTCTAATGCATGGCACAATAGGAAATTCGGTGAATCCATGTTAGTTTTCTGCGGATGTGCCGTACGGTCAGGCTACCCGCCGTCGACCGTATGCTCACGACTTACGCTCATGCCGGTTTAAAGTCCCTGCCTTGCCATTTTCCCTCATCCCTGTCAACCCCGCCAATCAAATCCAAGTTCCTAAGGCGGGCAGATTGTCCGAGCTGTAAGGACTATTCATCGGAAGGCTTATATATCACGGAAGTTGTCTGACGCACGGAATAAAACCCAGAACGGAACTGAACTTCAACTGGCCTCAGAATCATCATCACGGGAAATGCCACAGCGACAGTGCAGGACTTGACCTGCGCTCCGCGAGCTCGCAACCGACCCGCTGCCGTCGACATGACCGGCGAAACTCAGAAACAGCCGCGATTCCGCACCGTCAACGCCCCGCCGCAGCCCGCAGCCGCCTTCAGCTCCGAACGCGCCGCAGCACCTGTTCAGAAAGCGAACCTCGGTCCGCGGCCGGGGCCCGGGAAAGCTACCCCGGCATCACTCCCTTCGGGCGAACCGCCGCCACTGGCAGTCGTCGTCCCTGCAGAGGTAGCAGTTGTGGAAGCCGCCGGGGGAGCTGAAGTAGATGCCCGACGACGAGACCAGCGGCTCCAGCCACAGCTTGGAGTTCAGGAACATGCCCTTTCTATCCGCGGCGGGACCCATGAGCTCGAAGAGCGGCCTCTGCTCGGACTGCGGCCACTCGTCGAGCGTCCCCGGGGCAACCGCCGATATGTCGGGCACGCCCCAGCGCTCGGCTATGTGGCGCTCCATGGCCTCCTCGGCCTCCTTCAGGGCTATGAACCGCACGGCGAAGGCCGCCTTCCTGAGGTCCTCGTCCACCGAGGCGGCCCAGCCGGCGAGCTCCGGGCCCTCCGAGGCGAGGAAGGGGAAGACCTCGTCCAGCCCCCACAGCTCGCGGACCAGGAGGGAGCTGGTGAACCCCCTGCCCCCTATGGTGATCCGGTCCCCGCCGGGAAACTCGGGGCGGCGCACGGTGAACGCCCCCCACGGCCTTGCGAACTCACGTACGTCCGGGAGCATGTACGCGACCTTCTCACGAAGGAAGGCGGAGTCGAACGGGAGCGGGCGGTCGAAGAACGCGAGGGTGTCGGGAATCCTGACGTCTTCCAGAAAGACAAAATCATCGTAGCCGGCAGGGCCGGCGCTTTGCGCCTCCATAAACGAAATCTCCTGGCAAAGGCACGGCCCGGAAGGGCCGCAGGGACCGTCCGGCCCGGGAAGGCTTAAGGCCGCGCGGGCCCACGGCCCCCCGTGCAGGCGGAGGAACCTCAGGCCGCTCCGGCCCCCTGGCCGACGGCTGTCTCCAGAACGGCCCGCGCCCCTGGCAGGGGCGGGTCTTGGACGTCGGCAGGTACTGGCGTGAACTGGGACGCGGGCGGGAACCGGGACCGGGAGCCCGGGGGACCGTCCGCATCGCTTGACGGCCCGGACAGCAACTCTCACGCACCGGGCAGCGCGGGAGGGACTGGCGGTCAGGGCCTCCGGAAGGGACAGGACATCGGACAGGAAATGGACATGGGACCGGAAAAGGACAGGAAAGGCCGAAACAGCGAGACCCGGGCAGACGGGCTTGCGGACGGCATGTCCTTGAACCGGACATGACCGGGACGGCAGGGTCCAAGGCCCCGGGCGGGGCGCGGGCAACGGCCCGGATCATCCGTCTGCGCCTTCGCCGCCCGTCATGGCCA
>JAISEQ010000230.1 GCA_031264045.1 Deltaproteobacteria bacterium | reverse complement strand
TATTAACAGCTCCTAAATGGCGGAAACACATGGAAAAATTTAAAAGTGATATCTGAACCCGGCCTTCCAACCTTCCAGTCAGAGTTGCCGCATCGCCTGCGGGAACGTCACGGATCGCTGTCCCCGGCAAACACGAGGCGTTATCAAGGAACATTCTTCTCGCACAGGACGATGTTGCGGAAGTCAACCTGGTAGCCGTCCCGGTCGAAAAATGTCAGTACCGCCAGCTCGCCTTCGAGCGTGAAGTCATCCAAAACCAGTTTCGCACCCAACAGTTCCTCTCCGCCAACCTTTAAAGAATCAACATTGGCCTCCGCGAGAATGCTGCCAAGCTTGGAAGGCTCGTCCGACTTCTTCCGGAGGACAAACTTCATGCCCTTCGCATCCCCCGTGACCGTGACAATGCAGTTGCATCCCTTCCACCTGATCTCGGATATCCCCAGCTCAGTACCCGCACGTCCGGAAACTTCCAGACGGAGGTTCAGGCACTCCTGAAGGCTGAGGCCGCCGTGGGCGTATGCCCGGTTGGCAACATAGCAGCTCGATCCCGGCGCACAGGCTACCTGCCGGTCAGGATTCCAGTGCCAGGGATAGGTTTCGTGGGGGAGCTTTGCCCCGGGCTTCACTGAAGCGCACCTGCCCCATTTCTCCTTGGTCACCACTCCGGGAAGATCGCTCTTGGGCAGTCCCGCAGGCATGAGGAGCCACCCGTGGTCCGTCACCACGAAGACGCGTTTCCAGCCCATATCCAAAAAATCTGACACGCATTGGTAGATTTGGGCGACAAGGCTCTCCAGACTCCCTGCGAGATTAGCCCCCTGGTCATGGCCAAAATGATCGATGTTGCCGTTCCTGCACTCGCACCAGGCCATGCGCTGGCCACTGTATTCCTCCGGCTCGTTCAGAACGCTCCAGCCGTTTCTCTCCAGAAGGTCTTCCAGTTTGTCCGTTTCCAGCTGTGTCCCCGTGTCACGGACGCACGGCATAAACTTCTCGCTGTCTTCCTTGCCCGAAACGAGCCCCTTTACCGGTGAAACCGCAGGCTTGCCCGTGGCAGTGACGCTGGGAAGGGTCGCCCACACGGGCTTCTCGGATACAGGGAAGCCGGATCGCGACAGATCCGCGGAAAGGCGTTTGGCCACGTCGAACCTAAGCCCGTCGACGAACAGGACGCAGTCGCCGGGCCTGTAGTCCGGACCGCCGTCCCCCGAACCCGGCTTTCCGGGGTAGCCGGATTCCACGACCGCCTCCTGCAGGCGAGTTGCGGAGTCGTAAAGCCACCTTTCGTAGAAACAGCGGATCACATCGGACACGGCCTTGACGTCGGCTGACCGCTTAACCTCGGAAAGGGCTCGGACGATGCCGTCGTCCGCCCTCCAGCCGCCCTGCACGTAGCCTTTCTCAAGATCCCCCGCGTTCCCGCCGTTCAGGGGGTACTCCGCGCAGGCGGCGACGGCGGCGGCCAGGTGCTCCAGAGAGCGGGCGAGCGGAGCCTGGCCCACCTTGGCCCAGACCAGGCCGCGGCGGGCAGAGTGCTCCTTTTCCAGCTTCGGTATCCTCTCGCGGACATTGGCCTGGTTGAGGCTCCTCAAGGCCGAACGCAGTTCCGTCTCGCGGGCGGAGTTCCACTTGGGATAGGGCTCGAAAAGATCAGCCGGATCCGGGTGTCCTGAGGCCCCCGGCTTGGGCAGGGCCAGCTTCCCCAGACGTTCAGGGATTTTAGGGTAGTTGTTCGGAGCCTCCTTGAACCGGTTCCAGATCGTGGACCACCTGCCTTCGCGTCCAGCCAGCAGTCCGGCCGCGGCGGCCGTGTCGCCGGCTTCGGGGTCGAACCCGAGAGAGTCCCTGCAGATATCCAAAAAAGACTTCCGGGCGTCCGGGGCCGTCTGCTCGTCGAAGACTTTCGGGTCGTTCAGCCATTTCAGTACATAACTGTCCGGATCCGGGACATCCCGCAGGTTGAAGAAATCCCGACCCGGGCGCTTGTCCGAAAGCGACTCGACTTCCAGGGAAAGAAGAGACGCGAGGGACTCCCTGCCAAACTCGCTCTCGGGAATGTCCAGTCCGAGCCCGCCATTGTCGGAAGTGAAAAAGGAGTGGGGAGTCCAGTCTCTTGTAGCGGACTGGGACCAGAAGACGCCCCTGTACTGTAGCTCGGCAAGGGGCCTCAGGCTGTCCGGGCACTCCTTGATTTCCAGGAAATTCTGGATTCCGAACCCAGGAACGTACACGATGGGCACCTTGCCTTCGGAGCGGTACTCGTCGAGCCTGCCCGCGACGGCGCAGCGGATCCAGATCCCGGGTCCGGAAAGCGAGTCCGGAACATAGTCACCGAGAGTGAGGAGCTCGGGAAGCTCCTTTCTGAACGCGGAGATGTCCTTGAGCCACCGCTTCTCCCTGTCGGGCCAGAGGATGCAGACAGGAGCCGACAGCGCGGCAGGGTTGTATTCGGCGGACTTGCGTATGGACTTGACCATGAGCTCCAAGGCTTTTGGCACTGGTCTTCCTTTCTCAAGAACGGGTCGGGGCCGCGAGGCCCTCCCGCCGTTCTGCGGCGCCTCCGGAATCCGAGAACCCCCCGCCGCCTTCCTCCGGAGAGAGGGCGGGAGGGCACCGCCCCGGCGGCGCTAGCCGATCTTGACCGGCCCGCCCTTCAGGAGAGCCGCCTTCAGGATTCCCCTGGTTTTCTCAATCCAGAGGTCAATCTCCTCTTCCGACCTGAAAGTGCCGTGCTGGAGCCGCACGACCTCCGTATCGGGCTCGCTCTCCAGCGCGGCCGCGTCCGAGGCTTTGCTGAAATGGCCCGGCAGGGCCGCCACCTTTTCCGCCAGATGCCCGAGCGGGCAGGCCCTCACGGTCTCCAGAAGCTCTTCTGGCGTCTCAAGCCTTATGGACGGGCGGTCAGAGTCCTGGAGATTATGCCCGGCCCGGATCTCGTGCCTCCGCGCGGCGTCCAGGGAGTTCCAGCCGGAGTCCTCCTCCAGCAGCCTGCATCCCGCATCGAAGGCGGCGGCATACTGACGGTCCAGGGCGGAAAACTCCTCCCGGAGGCACCGGGAGATTTCCTCCAGGAGCGGCGGGACGGGATCCGGATCCATGAGAAGCTGGCGGCCGTCCTCGATGGAACTGAGCTGAGCCCGTGCGTGAGCCGCACCCTTCAGATCAGCCGCCGCGGCGGACAGCTCCCGGAGCCGGAGCCAGGCGGGCCAGCGCTCCTCAATGCGTTCGGCGGCGTCCTTCCACTCCTTTATCATGGCGGAAAGCTTGTCCTTGGAATTTGAAATCTCAAGGAGCTGGCTGTTGCCGCCAAGAATCCGGATCTTCTCCACCGGCGCCGTGTCCGGGTAATCCGGCCTGGGAGCGTCGCCCGAGGCACGGGCTGCAAGCTCCAGGAGCTTCTCCACGAAGCCGGCTGAACTGGCCGCCTCCTCGTTGGAATTCCACTGTTGGCCGGCCTCGTTAAAAAGGCCGCGGACATCGAGGCGCTGCTGGGCGGTGAGGGTGATCGTCTCAGGCCTGAACGTGTAGAGACCGAAGTTCTTCTTGTCCTGGTAAGTCGGGGGCACGGCGCGACCGTGCTGGTCGGTGGCCTTCAGCAGATCCGACGTCAGGAGCACCAGGATCGCTCCGTCAACGCAGTCCCCGGACCAGCCGTAGGGGGGGCTCTCGAAATGCTTCCTCAGATCCTTGCCGGTCCTCGTTTCCGACATGTACTCAAGGATGGGCTTGCAGACCTGGTTGAGTGCCGGCTCGCCCACGTCCCCCACCTCCCTTAGCGGGTCCGGGGCCCCCTTCCTGATTGCATCGGCAACCTTCTGCCAGCCGGGATGGTCTCCGAGGCTGAACTTCTTGTACAGGCGCTTCAGGGAGGTTTCACCCGCCGCGTGAAGCTTCTCGCGCAGGTCCGCGCCAGTCACCTCCGTCCCTCCCCCCTGGAAGACCTGGACCTTGGAGAAGGCATCGTCCAGCCATGCGTTGATTCTGCCTTCGGCGGCTTTCAACATCGTCTGTATGGACTTCTCGGCCATGACGGCCTTTGCCCCTGAGGGGGCACCGCGAAAATGAATGGTATCCTCCGCCGCCTTGAACGTCTTCAGGTCATGGAGAAGATCGTCCCCGTTCCTGTTGGGCACGAAAACGAAGATTGTCGGCGACTCGTTTCCCGCCTTCCTGGCATCGTCAAGCGCTTCGGTGCCCGACACGGCCCAGCCGTCGCGGACCCAGACGCAGACTTCCGAGTCATCATGCGGCTCCTGGTCGTCGAACACGGAACGGAGCTTTCTCAGGACCTTCGAACTGCCCTGCGATATCGTGAGCTTTTTCGCGAGGCCGTTGAACTTCGCCCTTATCTTCTCGTTTCTCATGGCCTCGATGCCGGGGTCATGGTTCGTGATGCTGCTCAGCCGTTTCCGGAACTCGTAGTTCCAGATGGTGCTCTCCTCGCTATGGATATGGTACTCGTCACCCACCTTCATGATGAGGTGGCAGTTGTCCGCTATTTCGGGGATCTCGCGCCGCAGGCCGCTGCTCCCGTCCTCCAGGTTCTCCAGGAGCAGGTCGGACAGGGTGTCCACGTTCGAGAGGACGCCAATCTCCTTGTTGAATTCCTGAAGCCTGTTGATGAGGAACACGGTCCCGCAGACCCTGGCTGTGAGCTTCTCCCTGTCGGACCCGTTTCTCCATCTCATTGTCGCGTCGTAGAGCGGCCTCATGAGGACTTCGCTCTGAAGGAGCTTATCCGCAGCATCGAAGTACAGATAGTCGGCCGGCACCACGTTTCCCAGCGGCATGTCCAGGTTCGTCTGTATCGCCTTGTGCACCATGCTCAGCTGGTTCCGGAGCTGGCTCTGCGTCCCGGAAGTGTCCAGAGCCCTCAGGGCCTGTTCCCAGAAGCGGCGGCGCACCGGAAGGATGGGGTAGTCCGCCGTCAGGTGCTTGTCGTCCTCAGGCCTGTAGGCGATGGCAGTTCCCGTCAGGTGCCTCGTCACCTCCCCCCTGCTCTTCTCCATGGCCGCCTCTATGGACGCCACGGCATCCGGATTCTTCTGGAGTATGACATGGCGGATTACCGTGTCCACGTCGGAGTCCTTCAGCTCGACGCGGACGGTGAAGCGTCCTTCCAGCTTCTTGATGTTGGTCGTCCCGGACATGGCCGTCTGCCCGGAACCTATGAACATGAACCTGTCACTGTCATTTATGTTATTTCTGCAGGCCTCCACGACCTCCTGGACCGCGAGGGCTCGCTTCGAGCTGCCGTCGCCGTCGCCTATGTACTGCTGCAGCTCGTCCATGACAACGATGGTGAGCGGGATGCTCGCGCCCTCCGAGAGCTTGTGGCCGGGGACTAGCGCCTGTCTTATCCCCTCGGTCATATCGTTGCTCGACACGTCTTTCATCTGCGGGAACTGGGTTATGAGGACCGAGGAGCAGTCCTTCCGCGACACGAAGACGTCCGGCCTCTCATCGAGCAGGGCATCGTGCAGCTCGTCGCACACGTAGAGGTTGTCCAGGGCCACGCCCCAGTCGAGCCCCCTGTCCGCCACCGAGGCCCTTATCTTGTCGAATATCTCCTCCTGCTTGAGCCACATGACGAAGCGGGCGTGCGGGTACTGCTCCGGGAGCCCAGCGGACCTGAAGACTATGGCCATGAGCGCCAGCCGCACCGACCCGTCCATCCCCGAGCCGAGGGTGCCCGATGCCGCATGGAGGCCGCCGAATCTCCTGCTCCTGCCGTCGAGCTCACGGAGCAGGTCCGTTATCCCCGTGGGAAGCGCGGCGATGTCCCTGGCCCTGCGGATCACCGAGCCTTCCCTGAACTCGGTGTTCACCCAGAGGGCACGGAGCATCTTCATGAAATGCGACTTCCCCGACCCGTAGAAGCCACTCACCCAAACGCCCTTCTGCTGATCGCCCTTGTCGAGGTCAGCCAGGAAAGATCTCAGGATGAGGGCCAGCCCCTTCTCGTAATGGCCCTTGCAGACGAAGCTCTCCAGCTCGTAGCGCAGCACCCTCATGGCCTGCTCGTTCGCCAGGTCGTTTACCGATGCCACGCCAGCGTTCAAGAGCCTGCTCTGGGACGGGTCCTTCTGGTAGATCTCCCGGTTAAGCGTCATCACGGCCTCATTCCCCCCTTCCCGCAGTTATCGGGACAGCGTGATAGTTCCAGCCGTCGTTGGCGTCCAGCAGCCTGTATCTGTAGCTGTCGCTCCCGCAGCTCCCCGGAAAGAAGACCAGGAGCCTCCCCTTCACGAGGGGGGCCAGCCTCACGACCATGTCGTTCACCTTCACGAACCCGAAAAGCGATCCCGCGCCCGTGACCGCCACGACGGAGTTGGCATCGGGCCCCTTCTCCTCCATGAACCTCCCGAAGCCGTCCACGATGCTGTCCAGGTACCTCGGGAGGAGGTCCTCGAGCAATTCGGGGGACTCGAAGTACTTCAGGGCGTAGCGCTGGCCGGAAAGCCACTCGGCGAAACTGTCGGTGAGATCGTGCTCGGCCCAGCCCCGCCCGGCATCGATCGTGGCCGCCCGGAACCCTTCCAGGCGGGCCCTCAGCCTGCGCTCGTCCTCCGGGCCGTAGACGCAGAAGATAACCCGCTGCGCCGGGGCAACCTCCGCCCAGGGCAGGGAGATGAACTCGGCGTAGGATTTCCTTAGACTCTCAATCCTGCCCACTGGCCTCGAGCTCCTCATCGCTCACGAGCTTCGGAAAACTGGCCTCGACCACGTTGCCGACCCTGTTGAAGACGATCCAGCCGGCGGCCGAGGCCTCGGTCGCGAGCTCGAGCGCGGCCGGGTAGGAGCAGTCCAGGAGCTTCACGTACTCGCTCCGGAACATGCTCTCCCCGCGGGCGCCGCGCAGGTACCCCATGAAAAGGGAATAGGCCAGGCTCCCGGCCGTGGCCCTGGCCCTGGCCCTGGTCTTCCTCGACTTGCCGCGGAGGAGCCCCGCCATGGTCCAGGTGCCGTTCACGTTCTGCGCGGTGGACTGGAGCGTGGCACGGCTGAACCGGCCCGGAAAGCTGGAGTCTAGGCCCTTAGCAACCTCCTCGCGCGTGACCGTCCCGCCCTCGGGGATCTCGAGGATGAACCCGGAGCTCTGGCGGAGGACCGGATCCCTGGCGTAGGCGCACAGGAGGGCCAGAAGGGGTCTCCCCTCGGCGTCCCTGCTCCAGAAGAACCTCAGAGCCCTGAAGAGAACGTTCTCGGGTTCAAGGGAGTAGAGATTCGACAGGCAGGTGAAGGTGATGCGCCTGTTGTTGCCGGAACGCTTTCCCAGGCAGTTCTGGCCCACCGCGGCCTCGCGGTACGCCGACCTCGGGGCCTCCGGATCGCCGACCTCATCGAGCAGGGTCCCCAGATCGTCCAGCATCATGGAACGGGCCGTGTGGGTCCCCCCCCGCCTGAAGCTGAAGCCGAGCCTGGAGAGCTTTGCCCTGTCATCCGTCATCTGGCATCACCGAAACTTTCCGCAACCTGCCGCCTGCCGGGACGCCCCCGGACGGAGGCCGAAGCGGACGCCGCCGGGAGAAACCGAGGCCGGGCGGAACGGGCCCGCGCTCCGGAACAGGAGCCTTTTATAAAACAAAAGAAAGACGTGGCGGATTCTATCACTCGTGACATACCCCGGGTTAAAGCCCAGGGGCTTCCCGTATGCCGTCTCAGGCCAGCCAGATCAGCGTCCGGGCTGACCCCGCATGTCCTGCGGTTCTTTTCGCGAGCAATCCCCGGCAAACGGAGTCCCCCGGTACGGATGTTCAGCGCGGCGTTCTCGTCACGGTCCCGCGAGTGTCCGCAGGAGTCGCACATGCAGACGCGTTCGGAC
The DNA here is from genome assembly GCA_031264045.1 of Deltaproteobacteria bacterium. Classification (GTDB taxonomy): domain Bacteria; phylum Desulfobacterota; class Desulfarculia; order Adiutricales; family Adiutricaceae; genus JAIRZX01. The sequence continues at coordinate 427 of JAISEQ010000230.1, read as the reverse complement.
AGTCCGAGGGCGTCCTTCACGGCACCGCAACCGGAACAGGTCCTGCTCGGGGGATGGAACCTGTCGATCGCGACGAGCTTCTTGCCCTGTTCCTCCGGCTTGCGACCGAGCATGTTCCGGAACATGCCGAAACCGTTGTCGGCGACGCTCCTGCCGAAGCTCGGCGCCTGCGCCATCCCGTGCATGTCGATGTCCACGATCAAGGCGGCGTCGGAGGCGTTGGCCATCCGCCTCGACTCCTTTTCAAGGAAATCTTTACGCTGGCTCCTCACTTTCAGGTGGCTCCCGGCCATCTTCTTTCTCTGCCTGTTCCGGTTCTTGCTCCCCTTCCTGCACTTGTGCGGCTTTCGCCGTTCCCGGGCAAGCCTCCTTTCCGCATCACGGAAATGCTTCGGCCTGCCGGGTTTCTTCCCGTCCGAATCCGCGT
>JAISEQ010000219.1 GCA_031264045.1 Deltaproteobacteria bacterium | reverse complement strand
AAATAATGCAACATGTGCGCCAGATATCTTGTTCTCAGTTTCGCTTTTTTAGCATACCCTTGTTTTGTCTATAGCCTCTTCAAACTGGCCACTCAACCCATGTCACGTCTATAGCCAGGTTTGGCTTAAACGCAGGGAGTTTCATTCCGAAAACTCATAACGTTCACCCTCACGTCGGAGTGGGGAGGGGGTTTTTGCAGTCGAATCAATTATCCCGTGAACGGTACCCGCAACCCCTCCCCGCCGGCCGCACCGTTCCGCTTCCGCGCTGCCCCAGCGCTACCCCCCCCCGCTTCCCGAACAGTTCCTCTTCCGCGCGGCCCGCGCCCGTCCACCCCGCGTCCCGAACCGTTCCGCGGCCGCGCGGCCCGCGCCGTTCCACCCCGCTTCCCGAACCGTTCCGCTTCCGCGCTGCCCGCGCCGTTCCCGCTCCTCACCGCCCCCGGCGTTCCCGCAACGCGCCCAGAGCGCCCTTCCGCCTAGAAGTCGGGCGGAGGCGTGGCCGGCAGCCTGGCCGGCACCGTGAGATCCGGGAGGGTCGCCTCGCCCAGGTAGACCTCCTCGTAGGCGTAGATCGCCTCCATGTTCTTGCGGACGTAGGCGGCGGTCTCCGAGACGGGAATGGTCTCCACCACGAGATCGGTAGGGAGCTCCCTGCGGGCGGCGAGGAAGCTCCTGATGTTGAAGGGCCCGCCGTTGTAGGAGGCGAGCGCCAGCGGCACGCTCCTGAAGGATTCGAGCAGGAGGCCCAGGTAGCAGGTGCCGTAGCGGATGTTCATGGAAGGGCCGAAGAGCTCCTCCTCGCGGGGGAGCCGCTCGCCCAGGATCGCGCTCACCCGCTCGGCGGTCGACGGGAGAAGCTGCATGAGGCCCCTGGCGTTGGACGCCGACACCTCGTCGGGCTGGAACGCCGACTCTATCAGCATGACAGCCATGGTGAGCTGGGGCGGCACCCCCTGGCGGCGCCAGGCGGCCAGCACCTCGCGGGAGAATCCCGGGGGATGGTTGAAGCGGAAGGGGCCCGCGGAGCCGGCCGGCTCGAAGGGCAGGCGGGCCATGAGCCTGATGGCCAGGCGGTACTCGCCGGTGTCGGCGGAGAGCATCAGGAGCCTCGCGTGCTCTTCGGTCGAGACCTCCCCCCCGCGCGGAACGGCGTCCGGGGTCTGCCTCAGCTCCATCGCGGCCCTGGCGGGCGCCCCTCGGGACAGGTAGTGGAAGGCCGAGATCCGGGCGCGGGCCCCGTCCCCCGGACCGCCCATGGGGGTGAACCCGGTCCCCCTGGGCGGGCGGGCGCCCGCCTCCAGGCGCTCGTTCAGCCAGAGGTGGAAGGCCATGGTGTCGCGGTCCTCGCCCGTGGGGCTCTCCAGGAGGAACGCCAGCCTGTTCGCGGGGGCGCCCGGGCCTGTCCGCTCCCCGTTGAGCCTCGCGAGCCTCCCCTGGGCCAGGATGCGGTAGTAGGTGAAGGCGCCGCGGGCGGCGCGGGAGTACGCTTCCGCCGCCTCGGGGTGCCGGAGGAGCATCTCCAGGGTCCTGCCCCTGAAGTAGAGGGCCCTCTGGCCGCGCTCGTCCTTCTCCGCGCTCTCGGCCTCGAAGAGTTCCAGGGCCTTCTCCGGCTCCCCCTTCACCAGGTGCGAGATCCCCAGAAAGTACCGCCAGGCGGGCACCGAGGGCCTGAGCTCGGGAATCTGGTCCATGAGGGCCGCCGCCTCGTCGGGCATACCGCCCTTGGTCAGGCACTCCAGAGCCCTCTGGTATTCCCTCAGCCTCGGGGCGCCCCTCAGGGTCGAGGCCGCGAGCATCCTCGCGGCGTATGCCCCCCTGAAGTCCCCCTGCCTGAGCTTCAGCATGGCCAGCCAGCGGTAGGACGATCTGTCCTCGCGCCCGGCGAAGTACCTTTCCGCGGCGGCGTAGTCCCCGTGGCGCATGGCCATGATGGCGTCCATGCGGTCGAGCTCGTCCCGGACGGAGTCCGGGAGGCCGGGATCCCCCCTGGCCCCCTCTATGAGCTCCCTCGCCTCCCTGTTCCGCCACTCGAAGGAATGGAGCTGCACCAGCCTGAACAGCGCCGAATAGTCGCCGCGGGATCTCAGATCGTTTAGGAGGAACTTGTAGCCGGAAAGTCCCCTCACGAAATGGACCCCGGAGCGGTCGTCGGATCCGAGAAGGCTGTCGTACAGCCCCAGGGCCGCCCGCGGATCCGCCCGTGAGAGAAGCGCCGCCTCCAGGCTCAGGAGCCCCTTCCAGCCGCGGACGTCCCTGGGCGCCCTCCTTATGAAGGCCAGGGCCTCCGAATAGCGCTCCTCCTGGATGAAGGCCACCGCCTTCTGGTAGGCGTCGTTCCTTCTCCCGAACAGGCTGGGCGCGGGGGAAGGATCCAGATTCCCCGGCTGCCTCGCGGGATGGGCCGGGACGTACGCCGCCGGGCCGTCGAAGAAGACGGCCCGCGGCCCCCCCGCCGGGGGCGGTCCGGGAGGGGCGCCGGGCGAGCCGGGAGGTCCTCCGACCAGGTACCTGGGCGTCCCTGCGGCGTAATTCCCCGCGGGCGCTCCCGGTGGGCCCGGAGGTGCCGGGCGGGAAGCCGCCGGCCCGGGCGGCGGCCCCGGGGGAGCGGAACCGGAGAGCCCGATCCCCGGCGATCCGTCGCCGGGACCCGCCTCCGCCTGAAGGTCCGGGACGCTCCCGGGCACGCCGGGGCCCGCTCCGGCGGAGCCGGACGGGAGATCGCCGCCGGAGGCGCCGGGAGGGGCGAGCAGATCGGTTACCGTCACTGAGCCGGAAGACTGCGGGACCTCCCCGGGCCCGGGCGGCGGGGGGGAAGACGCGGGACCGGAGGAGGCAGGGGAGGAGGGGCGGGCCGGAACGGGAGCGGGAGCGCTTCGGTCCGGAGGGCCGATGCCCGGCACCCCACGGGGGCTGAACGGGTCGGGTCCCGGCTCCTCGGAAGGGGCGGGAAGCGGCTGCGCCGCAAGCCGGGCCGCGGGCCATGCCGTCCACGCGCAGACGAGGGCCAGCGCGGCGGCGAGCGCCGCCGGTATTACAGTCCTTGCGAGATTCTGCATGGAGTCGGCTTCCGTCCGGGGGGTTCAGCCGGCGCGCGGCGGAGCTCGCGGTTCCGTCCGGAGGCCGGCCTTCCCCCGCGCGTCTCTGGCGTGAGGGGTCGGAGCGGGACGCGGGAGGCGCACGGGGCGGTTCCGCCGGCCCTCCCCGCCGTCCGGACGGCCCGGACGCGGAAAGAGGGCCTGACCGGGGCCGCCTCGGAAAGGGCGGGCCCGGCGGCCCTCTGAGGCATGCGGAACTCCCGGCCCGCAGGGGAAGCGGCGCCGCCGTCCGTAGGCCCGGCGGCACGGTCCGGAGCGGACGCGCCGGCCGTCCGCCGCGGTCTCCGGGACCTAGCCCAGCTGCCGGAAGAACTGGACCAGGAGCTCGGCGGACTTCCGGGCGACGCCCAGCTGGGCCTCCAGGGTGGAGGCCCCCAGGTGCGGGGCAGCTATGAAGTTGGGAAGCTTCAGGAGCGGGCTGTCCCCCGGGGGCTCGACGGCGAAGACGTCCACTGCGGCGCCCGCCAGCTTTCCGGCCGAGAGTGCCTCGAAGAGGGCCGCCTCGTCCACCAGGCCCCCCCGTGCGCAGTTTATGAGATAAGCCGTGGGCTTGAAGAGGGAGAGCACCCTGGCGTCCACGATGTTCAGGGTTTCCTTGTTCTTGGGGAGATGCAGGGACACGAAGTCCGATCCTCTCCAGATGGCGTCCAGTTCCGCCGGCTCCGCCCCCGCCGCCCAGATGACGTCCGAGGGGACCAGGGGATCGTGGGCCAGGCACCTCATGCCCAGGCCTTTGGCCTTTGCGGTGACGAGCCTCCCTATGTGCCCGAAGCCCACCAGCCCCATGGTCTTTCCGGAGAGCTCGAAGCCGGAGAGCCCCTTCTTCTCCCACCTGCCCGCCTTCAGGCCGGCGTCCGCCGGGGCCAGGTTGCGGGCGAGCATGAACGCGAAGCCCAGGGCCAGCTCCGCCACGGCGTTGGAGTTCAGGCCGGGCGTGTTCACGACCTTGACGCCCAGCTTCTCCGCCGCCTGCATGTCGATGTTGTCCACGCCCGCGCCGGCGCGGCCGACAATCTTGAGCTTCCCGGCCCTGCCGCGCTCCAGAACCGCGGCCGTGACCTTGGTGGCGCTCCTAACTATCTGCCCGTCGTAGTCGCCTATGGCCGCCAGGAGCTCCTCCGGGGAGAGCCCGGGCTTCTGGTCGCATTCGACCCCGCCGTCCTTAAGCACCTGCGGGCAGACGTCCTCAATCTTATCGCTTATAAGTACCCTGTAGGCCATGGTTAACCTCGTTCAGGAAGGCCGTAAGGCCGACAAGCCGGAATTGATAAGGCCGAAAGGCCAGCAGTTTCGAAAATGAGGAAATTGGTCCGGCCAGAAAGTTCTGATGGCTCAAAAATGCGGAATCATCAAGCAGAGGAATACTGAACGGCCAGAAAAGACTCAGTCCGCAAGAGCAGAAAGGCGGAATAACCGGAAAATACGGAAACGAAAAAGCAGGAAGACATAATAACGATATACGGAGGAATTTGTAAGGCCAGAAATGCCGAAAGGTCAGAAAGCGGGAAACCGGTGAAGCCGGACCGGCAGGATTGCTGATGAAGGCTGAACCCCCATGGCCGGTAAAGCCGAACTGCAGGGAAGGGCGGAAAATCCGGAAAACCGGAAACGGACGGCAGGGACGGCACGTCCCGCCCCGGGGCGGGCAACGGAAAACCCGCGCGGCGGGCGGGGCGGGCAAAGGAAAAAGCCCGCCGCAGGGGAAGCGGGCCCGCTGCCCCCGTGACGGGCTCAGTCTCAAGCGGGTCGTCAGAACCGGCGGCCGCGCCGGGGGAGGCCCGACCGACCGCTGCGCGGCCGCCGGGGCCGCGCCCCCCCATGATCCCGATGCGGACACGGACGCATCTTAGCAGATGCGGCGCAGGCCGGAAAGGGGCCGGGAACGCCCGCGGCCGTCAGCCGTTCGCGGCCCTGAAGTCGCTCATGAAGCCGATAAGCGCGTCCACCCCCTCATCGGGGACGGCGTTGTAGACGGAGGCCCTGATGCCGCCCACGGAGCGGTGGCCGTTCATTCCGGAGAGGCCGAGCGCCTTGCCTTCCTCCAGGAACTTCTTCTCCAGCTCGGGGGTGGGCAGGCGGTAGGTGACGTTCATGAGGGACCGCGAGTCCGGCCTGGCCGTCCCCCTGTAGAAGCCGCCCGAGCCGTCTATGGCGGCGTAGAGCCTTCCGGCCTTGGCCTCGTTGCGCTCCGCCATCCTGGCAAGCCCCCCTCCGGCGATGAGCCACTTGAAGACCAGCGCCGCCACGTAGATGGCGAAGACGGGGGGGGTGTTGTACATGCTGTCGGAGTCTATGTAGGTCCTGTAGTCGAGAAGGTGGGGGAGCCCCTTCTTTCCGGTCTGGGCGAAGTCCTTCCTGACGAGGACTATGGTCAGGCCCGCCGGGCCGACGTTCTTCTGGGCGCCGGCATGGACCAGCGAGAAGTTGGACAGATCCAGGGGCCTCGAGAGGAAGTCCGAGGACATGTCGGCTATGAGCGGGGCGGGGGCGCCGGCGGGGAAGGACTTCCACTGGGTGCCGCGGACGGTGTTGTTGCTGGTGAGGTAGACGTAGCGGGTCCCGGCCCTGAAGTCGAAGGAGTTGGGGATGTACGTGAACTCGTCGGGCTCCGAGGTGGCGGCGAAGCGGGCGTCCGCCCCCACAATCCCGGCCTCCTTATAGGCCTTGTCGGACCAGAGCCCCGTGTTCACGTAGTCGCAGGGGGCGCCGTCCGGGGCGAAGTTCATGGGGATCATGGCGAACTGGAGGCTCGCGCCTCCCTGGAGGAAGAGCACCTTCCACTCGTCCCCGAGCCCCAGGAGGGATTTCAGGTCCTCCTCGGCCGCGAGGGCCATGGCCACGACCTTCTTGTCGCGGTGGCTGTTCTCCATGATGGACATGCCCGTGCCCCTCCAGTTGAGGAGCTCGGAGGCCACCTCCTCCAG
>JAISEQ010000484.1 GCA_031264045.1 Deltaproteobacteria bacterium | reverse complement strand
GGGGAGCGGGCGGGGGAGGGGAGGGCGGGGAGGGCAACCCGATTCTGGAGCTGGCGGCCCGCTGGGGGCTGGAGGGGGTCTTGCGGGTGCCGGCGGAGAGCCTGTCGGCGGGGGAGAAGAGGCGTCTCGCCATCGCCTCCGCGCTGGCGGGGGGGCCGAGGGCGCTGCTCCTGGACGAGCCCTTCTCGGGGCTGGACTGGCCCGGGACGCTCGCGCTGCTCCGGGATCTGGCGCGGCTCAGGGACGGCGGGCGCACCGTCGTCGTGGCCACGCACGAGCCGTACCTGCTGAGGGATCTGGCCGGCGCGTGGCTTCTCCTGAAGGGCGGGGGAAGCCTCTTCACCCGCGACGAGGCTGATCTGGCGAGGCTCCCGGAATTCGGGGTGCGGCCCTATCCCGCCCCGGGGGGCCCCGCGGGCGCCCGGCCGTGAGGCGGCCCGCCGCTCAGGCCCTGGCCTCCAGGGCCTCGGCCCTCGGCTTCGCGCTGCCCGAGCGGGCGTAGGAGGTGAAGACGGCCTGGTTGCGGGAGAGATCGTCTATCGTCTCCTTCAGCACCGAGAGGTTCCTCGAGAGGAACCCCGCGAGCTTCTCCTCCAGGCGCACGATTTCGCCCAGGGCCGTCTCCAGGCGCTCCTTCTGCTCCCGCATGCGGGCCTGGGAGTCCCGGTCCCTGGCCATCAGGCTCAGGCTCCGGGTGGTGAACTCGACCAGGCTCCTGCGGGCCTCGACGTAGTTCTCCCAGAGCCCCGGGTCCAGGGGGTCGTCCCCGGCGGCGCTCCTCCTCCCCAGGGTCCCCATGAAGCTCCTGTCCAGCTCCAGGCACTCGCGGGAGACCGCGAGGGTCCTCTCCCAGAAGGCGCGCTCGGGATCGGCTCCCGCGGCTCCGGCCCGGGCGCCCATCAGTGGCCTCCCCGGCTGAGGGTCGGGAGGATCTCGGCCAGGCGCCTGAGCGAGTCCGAGAGCTCGTACTCGAGCACGTCCGCCAGGAAGATCCAGTCCTTCTGCTCCTGGAGGCTTATCAGGGTGTTCAGCACTTCGACCAGCCCGTCCAGGTAGACCGTGAGCTCAGAGCCGTTCTCGCCGTCCCCCCCCTGCCAGAGGTTCAGGACGTGGCGGGTCTGCTCCAGCATGCTCATGAGCAGCTGCAGCGCCTCCAGGAAGTTCAGGAAGTGCTCGTTCGCCTCGTGCTCGTCCCCGAGCCTGAACGACTCCACTATCTTCGGGAGCGCCTCCAGAAGCGTCCCCAGATACGAGGGGCCGGTCTTGAGGAAGCTCAGCCCCATGTCCTCCAGGGTCTGGGTGTCCAGCACCAGGGTCTCTATCGAGGAGCGGTCGACCTCCAGGGCCGCGTGGGGCACCTCCTCGGAGTACGGCGACCCGTTCACGACCACCGAGCAGATTATCCTGCCGTTCGTGACGGGGTGTTCCATGAGGTTCAGGAGGATTTCCTCCAGGTTGGCGCCGGCTATCTCGCCGGCCGTCATCTCCAGCCCGTCTACGGTCAATGTCTCCATCTCGAAGCTCCTTGCAGGGAAAATTGTTCAGCCGCGGGGCCCGGCCCCTTCCTCTGGAGGCGATCTAGCAATAAGCGGGCCATTTTCCCCCGAGGCCGCCCGGGGAAGGCGCGCCCCCCCGGATCCCCCGATATCTACCTATCGGCCGCGGTCGGCCGGAGGTTTAGCCCCCCGGAACATTCGGCCGCGGCCGGAAGGGCCGGCGGCGCTCCGGGCCCGCCCCGGCCCCGCCCGGAAGCCGCCCCGCGCCGGAAGCCGCCCCGCGCCGGAAGGCGCCCTCCCCGGGAGCTCGCGGCCCCCGGGGGAAAACCTTTCCCGCCCTGGGAGATCCGGGTTCCCCCGGGGCCTCCGGGCGGGTCCGGGCAAAAGGCTTCCGCCCGGCGGACTCCGGGATTTCGGGGGCGGGTACCCGGGGAGGGCGCCCGCCGGGGAGGACGGGGGCCGGATTGGGCCGGACGGGGCTGGACGGCGGAAGGCCTGGCTGGGGGAGGGGGAAGGGAGCAGGGACGGGGACGGGGGGACGGGGCGCCAGGAGCAGGGAGGGTCCGGGAGGGAGACGGGACGGGACGCGGGAAGACGGGTGCGCGCCGGTGCGGGCGGGATGGAAACTGGCGAGGGGGCGGATCTGGGCGGACGCCGAGGACGGCGGGTCCGGCGGTTTCCCGCGGACGCGCGCCGGGCTTCCCGGCCGTGCCCGGCCGGCCGGGAAGGGGCTTGGGAAGCGGGCGGGCGGTTTGCAATTTCACGGTGCCTGTGCTAAATAATTGCTTGTTCCATAACCCGGACATGGCCCCGGAACCGGGCGCCGGCCCTCCGCGCCGCGTCCGGGCCGCAACGATTCCCTCCATCGCAGGTGACCGCAAATGAGAACTCCCGCCCTCCTCGCCGCCATCACCTTCTCCCTGGCGCTCCTGACCGCCTGCGCCGGGGGCGGCATAAGCGTGACCAGCTCCAATCTGGAGCGGGAGGTGGCGCTCCTGCGCCAGGAGGTGGCTGACCTGAAAGATCGGGGCGGGACCGGGGGCGGGGGCCCAGGCCAGGCCGACCTGCGCCTCCAGGTCGACAACATGCGGGCCAACATCCAGCGCCTGAACGAGAGCATCGAGACGGCGTCCCTGGGCGGCATGAGCATAAGCCACCAGCTCCAGTACTCGTCGGCCCGCCTGGACCGCCTTGAGAAGCGCGCGAACCTCCAGCCCCTCTCCCGCGACGTGATCGGTCCCGATCCCGCGATGAGCGGCGTCCCGGTCGTGGCGGGCCCTCCCGTGCCCGTCCCCACGGCGCCCCCTCCCGGGCCGCCGTCGGCTCCTGAACTCGCGCCGCCCTCCCCCGGATCCGTCCAGTCCGGTCCCCCGCCGGTGATGCCCGGCGCCCCGGGCGCCGTCCAGGCCGGCCCCCCCGCCGGCGCCGCCCCGCCCCCCCCCCCGCGCCGCGGCCCCCCGGGCCGCGG
>JAISEQ010000440.1 GCA_031264045.1 Deltaproteobacteria bacterium | reverse complement strand
CGCCGTACGCCGGTCAGGGCTACGGAACCTGCGGCACCCGACCGGAAGCCCGCGCGGGCCCGTCCCTTACCGCACGGGCCAGTCCCTTACCGCGCGGGCCCGTCCCTTACCGGTTGTCGGGAAGCGCAGGAGTCAGGACGCGCGGACGCACCTCCTTCATCGCGGCGGTCCCGCCGTCAATGTCCTGCTCGGACATGGCCTGCCGTATGCCCCAGGAGGGTACCGTCAGGCTTTCGGCTCCCGCCGGCAGAGAACGCGTCGTCTCACCTGCGGGCGTCCGGACGAAAATTCCGGAAGCGTTGCCGTACGGGAAGGCTCCCGCTCCCTCCGGCGGGGCGTCCGGGCCCCGCCGCCTCCAGAAACGTCTTCATGCCGGAGAAAGGGCTCCGGCCGTCCCGACGCATCCCGTCCGCCTAGGCGGCCTCGCCACCGGCGGCCTCCTCGAAGAGCGGCCAGAGGTTCATGGCCTTCAGGGCCATCCTGCCGCAACCGCCCACGAGGGCGAGCTGCACTCCGTCCAGGAGCCCGAGGTAGGCCCTGGCGAGGTCCGCCGGGGACATCCTCTTGGGGGACAGGGGCTCCATAAAGGACGCCAGCGTCTCCTCCATGACCGAAAAGTGATCCTCGCAGATCTTCTCGGTCATCTCCTTGAGCTCCGGCGGCGGGAGCCGCAAGGCCCTCATCAGGAACCTGAGGTACGGCGGGTCGGAGCAGAAGCGCTCGCAGAACCCGTCGAAGTATGTCCGGAGCCTCTCCATCACGCCGCCCGCTCCCTCAAGGGTCTCCTTCAGACGCGCGGACTCAATCCGGATGCAGGGGCCAATGAGGCTTAAGTAGAGCCCGCTCTTTCCTGTGAAGTGGGAGTAGATGGTAGGCTTCTTGACGCCCGCGGCCTCGGAAATCGCGGACATGCTCACGCCCTCGTAGGAGTTCCGGGCGAAAAGCCCTAGCGCCGCTATCTGGATGGCGCTGAAACCGTTGTTGTCCATGCCCGTCCTCCATGTGTCCATGGCGCGTTCCGGCTACGTGCCGGACCCCGCGCCAGTTTGCGGCCCGGCCATCTGCAGGCCGGCCGGGAAGGGAGACGACCCTTCAATCGGAAGTATAGCATTCAGCCGGCCGTCCCGCAAGCTGGCAGGGATCAATCGATCGGACGTTTTAATCCCAAAACCGTTAATTTTTCAGGACTTTTGGACCGTCATAAACTTCTAAACTATCGAACGCACGTAAATTTTATTTATTAAAAAATATTGCGTATAACCGGTCGGTCCTTCCCGTGTCAAGCAATTTCACACAAACTGTGATTATCGATACATACGACAACATTTCAATTAAAGCCCGACACAATATATTTCAATGAACGAAGGCTCTAAAGTTTAAAGGGCAACTTCATGTTCCGCCGGGTAAAAGACTCTCGGGGAGCTAGGCTCGACCTCACAGAAAGCGGATCCTGTCAGAACTCAAAACGGTAACCTTCCGGTCGTAAGGCAATCAGGAAAGGCATACGCCCGTGAGACTGATTGATCTCTGCGGCAACTCATACCCGCATGATTATCGGACACTGTCGCAATGCATTCAGCATTGGCCGACAATATCCGAGGATCTTCACCGAATAAAAATTATCCTGTTAAGCAGGCTATCCAATTGAGCCTAACCATTTAAATTCATCAACTTACATTTTACGGATATTTAAATATTTTAAATTTATAGTGTTTTTTTGTTGCCATTCATATATCACCAGTTAATCATGAGTAGCGGTGTTGGAACGGTCATCATAAGAGAATAGCATTACTCAAACTTCAAAGAATCCCCCAACGATCTCTCTTCAAAAAATTATAATGTTGATTTTCTCCGTCATGTTCATTTAATATTACTGTAAATATCCTGGATGTTACGTGTAATCATCTGAATTTTTCCGTTAAGTCACTCCTGAGCTAATCCCGAATTCCTGACACTCCAACGCGTTTCGGGAACACGGCGCAATCAGGACACGCGTGCCCCGTATCGGACACGTTCCTCCGGAACCACGCGTTCGGACATGTCGCCCAGCAGTTCCCATTCATGTCGGACGCAGGGGTGCCCGTGACATACGGGCCCGCTCTCCCTTCATGGGCCTCGGCAGGCCTCAACGTCCCAGCGGCATCGCTCCCATATCCGCAGACAACCCCCTCTAGAAGAAGCTCCGAACGGACGGATCAGGCCCTTCCGCCGTCGTCTTCTTCGGGGCGGAGCCTTTCAGCTTCGCAGAGGCCGTCCTCGCGGTGTTCCATTTTTTCCTTGAAGCCGTCTTCCTCCTTGAGGATGACTTCCTTACGGGGGAACCCTTCGGCTTCGGGGAGGGCGTCTTCAGCATCGCGGACGGCTCCGTCGCTCCGGATAACTTCAGCGCGACGGACGTCTTCAGCCCGCTCGGGACAACTGCGCCGGAAGTCGACGTCCCCGACTCGAAACGGCCCACCGGGATGTCCGCCTCATCTGCCGGGTCACACTCGCCGTACTGGCCGTCGCCCGACCGGAAGAACCCCTCCGCTCTGGCACCGTTCACCTCCAGGAAGACCGAGCCCGCGTCCGCGAGCCCTTCGACGAGCTCCCGGAGTCCGCCGCCGATGGTCGCCGCCTACTTTGTCAGTTCCAGGTGCCTCGCGAACGCGCGGCCTGCCCGCCCGGCATCGAGGACGGAAGGGGAGACCTCGGCGGTGAAGGCGCAGAGATCGAGCGCGGCCAGCCTGCGCTCCGCCATCCCG
>JAISEQ010000434.1 GCA_031264045.1 Deltaproteobacteria bacterium | reverse complement strand
TTCATCTTCGAGAACGAGTGGCAGACCTTCAGGACCAAGCAGGATCGCACACTGGAGCTTAAAAGCGTATACCACGAGTACGAGAAGGGCTCGAAAAGAAAGAAGATTGCAGTCAAAGTCGTTGACATACTGGGCAACGACACCATGAGCATCGTTGACATAAGTTTAGGGGGGATCAAGTAGGTGGCGATACATCCCGATTTCCCCAAAGACCCTTACGCTATTCTAGATCCAGAAATACGCTGGTACCCGGCAGACGATCCTTTGCATGACATTTCCATGGAGAAGCTGTTGCCTCCTCTGGTAGTCAGGCTCCGCAGGGAAGTGAAGGATTTTCGCGATCGGGGTTACTCCGGTGCCACGGACACCAGCAGACGCTTGTTGGAGTGGTGGTTTTGCGAAAAACATCTTGCTGAACATTCGCCAGGAGAGTTGCGCGAGTTCAGGTATTTCTTCGCCCAGAGAGAAGCTCTGGAAACGATTGTCTACCTCTATGACGTCATAAATGTTAGCTCCAAACATGATTTTCTGCGTTTTAACAGTTCAGATAGTGTTAACGCAGATATGTTTGATGAAAACTGGCTTCGTATGGTCATTAAAATGGCCACAGCTGCCGGCAAGACAAAGGTTATGAGCCTCGCTCTGGCGTGGAGCTACTTTCACAAAATCTATGAGCCGGATTCCAATCTTGCCACAAATTTTTTGATCATAGCCCCTAATATCATCGTTCTTGATAGGATTTATAGAGATTTCAAAGAACTCAAGATTTTTTCCGATGACCCCGTTATACCTCGCAACGGTTTTGGCGGGAGATATTGGAAGGATGACTTTCAGCTTAAACTGTACAAGCAGGACGATGTCCACCCGACTCGGCCAGTCGGCAATATTTTCCTCACCAACATCCAGAGGGTGTATACCGGAAAGGAATTGCCGGCCTCCGCTGAAGACGTGGATACAAGGGACTATTTTCTGGGCAGGAAGCCGTCAGGGGCAACCACGGATTCCAAGGTCGATCTTGGCGTTATCGTAAGGGACGTTGATGAGCTTATGATCATCAACGATGAGGCTCATCATATCCATGATTCCAGATTGGCGTGGTTTCAGTCAATTCAGGACATACACAACCACTTGTTTCAGAAAAGATCGTTATTGAGCCTTCAGCTTGATCTCACCGCCACGCCCAGACACAGCAACGGAGCCATATTCGTCCAGACCGTAACGGATTACCCGCTGGTCGAGGCGATACATCAGAACGTGACCAAGCATCCCGTACTGCCTGACAAGACGAGCAGGGAGAAGCTTCAGGAAAAACCAACGAAGAATTACGTTGAAAAGTACTCCGATTACCTGAATCTCGGAGTGATAGAATGGCTCAAGACTTATAAAACACATGTTAAGTTAGGAAAAAAAGCCATCCTTTTTGTTATGACCGATGAGACCAGGAATTGCGATGATGTTGCGGAGTATCTGAACTCGATGCCCGAGTTAGCTGGCTCCGTTTTGACAATTCATACCAAAAACAACGGTGATATTGACGAAGGATCTCACGGCAAGAAAAAGAAGGAACTGGAGGATCTCAGAAGGCTCTCCAACGACATCGACCTTGAAGACAGTCCCTTCAAGGCCATCGTTTCCGTCCTGATGCTCAAGGAAGGATGGGATGTCAGGAACGTCACGACCATTGTAGGACTGAGGGCCTTCACGTCCAAAAGCAACATACTGCCTGAGCAGACGTTGGGCCGGGGCCTCCGAAAGATGTATAAGGGCCTGGAAGAGGAGTACGTTAGCGTCATAGGCACGGAAGCCTTCATGGAATTCATCGAGTCCATACAGGCCGAGGGGGTAGAGCTTGAGCGTAAAGCCATGGGTGAGGGAACTGAGGACAAGATCCCTCTGCTGGTAGAGGTGGACCTTGAGAACAAAGCCAAAAAACTTGATGATCTTGACATCGAAATACCTGTATTGGGCCCCAGTTTATATCGCGATTACAAATACATTTCCGATCTGGATATCTCATCTTTAGGGCATGTGAAGATAAAGTTTAAAACTTTCGCTGAAAACGAGTTGAAGCAGATAGTTTTCAAGGAACTGACTACAGGCGAGATATCCCATGTGACTGAACTGGACAGTGCAGTAATAGCCGATTACACCGGCGTTGTCGGCTGGTTCACTGAACAAATTATGGATGAGTTTAATTATTTCAGCGATTACAATCTTTTATATCCCAAAGTTGAAAGTTTTATTCGAGACGAGTTGTTCACGTCCCATGTTAATCTTGAGGATCCTAACACCATCAGAAATTTATTGGAGCCTCAAATTCGAGAAATCGTTATTTCTGTTTTCAAGCAAGCTATCAACATACTGACGATAAAGCCTAAAATTGTAGCAGAAATCAAGAAATATATCAAACTGCGCCATACAAAAACATTTATAGTAAACGATCAAAAATCAATTTTACCCAGAAAATCTATTTTTAATCGAATTGTCGGCGACAGCAACCTCGAGCTTGAATTCGCAAGTGTTCTTGATACTTGCCCGGATGTGATTTCTTTTGCAAAGAATTACCGAACGATTGACTTTAAGCTTGATTACGTCAACACAGATGAAGACATTTCACATTACTACCCTGATTTTTTTGTTAAATTATCTAAAAAATGGATTTATATTGTTGAGACTAAAGGTTACGATGATAAAAATATTGAATTAAAAATGGCAAGGTTAGGTCACTGGTGCGATGATGTCAATAAGTTGCAAAAAGAATTCCGTTGGGATTTTATATTTGTAGATCAGGAAACATTCGAGAAATACGAATTCAAGTCTTTTAAGAAGATCATAGAATTTTTTCCAAAATTCAAGAAGCAAAAAATATAAATATGTGTTCAAATATCACAGTATCTCCTAAATTTTTTTCCGTTCAGATCGCCGACCACCTCTTCTTGAATATTTTTTTTATGTGATAAAAATTTTTTAATTTACTGTTTAACCTAAATTATATCATTAAGATGTCGTGTATCTTGATGTTTCAAATAATTTTGAATCGCAGATGATCCTATCCCTGATGCCGATGATATCTTAGGGGTGGACGAAAAACATCTTTGTTGCAAAATATGATTGAGGATGATGGGCGCGAAGTCAGGGCTCATGTCCAGGCAGTCCAACATCCTGCAGGAAACGGAAGGAGTCGGTGGGCTCCGGGTGAATTGAAGTGCGGCTGGAAGGCGTGGCCAGGGGGGGCGCTTGCCGGTCATTGAACCCCTACTGCGTTAATGCTACAGTTGGACCCTCCGGCAGGCTTCCGCGCCAAGTCCGTCCCGCTCGGCCAGATCCCCTGCCCGATGCCTCGGTCTGTCCGATTCCCCGCCTTGTTTCCTGGGCGCTCGGGTCCTCTGCTCGGCTTCCGGGGCGTTCCGGTCCCGAACCGGCGTCCGCGGAGACGATCCCTCACTCTAAGTCGGGGGCGGAACGCATAGACCTGCGGGCACAGGTGACACGTGCGATCCAGGACCCGGCCCCGCAAGTCCCGTTTCCGGGACCTTCCAGGCTCCTTCCGGCCTTTCGTTACGGCACTGGTCCTATCCCTGTCCCTATCCCTTCCACTCGCCCTTGCCTTGTCTCTGGCCCTGGACGGCTGTTCCTCCGGACCTCCTGCAGCGTCCGCCGCGCCTCCGGACGCGGAGCCCGGTGTTTCCGGATCTGACCAGGAGTCAGCGGCGGTCGAGCCCCTGGAGATACTGCAGTTCCTGCCCGCCGGCGACGTGAGGAGCTTCACCCAGGCGGCGGTGATGTTCAGCCAGCCCATGGCGGAGCCGGGGACCTTCGATCTGGCCGACCAGTCGCTCCTGAAGATCGATCCGCCCATGGCCGGCAAGGTGGTCTGGATAAACCAGTTCACGCTGGCCTTCGTGCCGGAGAAGATCCTCCTGGGGAGCCTGTCGGCAACGGTGACGCTCTCCCCGGACATCCGGTCCCTCTCAGGGGCGGGGCTGGCCCCCGTGACCTACTCGACCGCCTTCAGGCTCCCCGAGCTCTCGGTGAAGAGGAGCCGCGAGTTTGGCGGCCGGGGCGTAGAGGGCGCGCTGCGCCCCGCCGTGACGGCGACGTTCAACCAGCCGGTGGATCCCGGCTCCGTGAACGGCCGCAGTTTCTTCAGGTGGGGGCCCGACGGCTCACGGGCGATGGTCCCCGCCGTCTGGGCAGAGAATCCCGGACGGACCGGCGGAGGCATCCGGCCGCTGAAGGCAGTGGCGGCGGAGGACCTGCCCAGGGCCGTCCGCTGGAGCCTGGTGATAGGGAAGGGTGCCGTACCGGGCGAAGGCCTGGCCCCGCTGGAGTCGGACCTGGAGGTCGCCAGTGGGGAGACCTACGGGGATCTGCGCGTCACCTTTTCGGGGTTTAGGCACCAGGACGGCCCGGACGCCGCTAATTTCATGGCGCACCCCGAGCTCGGGTATCTCAACATAGGCTTCACCAACCCCGTGAGGCTGTCCGATGCCGCGGACTTCATAGAGATGTTGCCCCCGCACCCGGACTTCGCGGTCCAGAAGGCCAACTGGCTCAGGATTGCCGCATCCCGCGCCGATGCGGGCACTGTTGCCGGAAAAGTAGACCCGGCGGACGCCGACCCTGGCGGAGAACGGGATCGAGCGGACGCCGACCCTGCCGGAGACCGAGATCTGGCGGAGGCGGGCACCAGCTCTGAAGCCGCGGTCGGAGCCTCCGGAGGAACGGACGGAGTCCGTGAAGCCGCGGCCGGAGCCTCCGGGGGAACGGACGGAGCCCGCGAAGAGGCCCTTCAGGACACCACGGTCCAGAACGGTCTCTGGCTCTGGGGGGATTTCATCCCGGAAACGGACTACTCGCTCGTCTTCAGGAAAGGCATGCGGGACGTCTACGGCCAGACCCTGGCCGAGGACGCCGCAGTCAGTTTCAGGACCGGCGCGTTCGAACCCTCGGTCCGGCTCGCGTCCCGCGGGGGGGTGCTCGAGTCCGCTTTCCCCGCGGAGGTGCCGGTGGAGATCCGGAACCTGACGCTGGCTCCGCTATTCGGGAAGGTCATGTCGGACGCCGAGGCGGCGGTGCTTCTGGAGGCCTGGGACTATGCCCCCGCATACGGGCTCACAGAATGGGTGCCGGGCGCCATGGGCGACTGGGTCGAGGAGGTGCGGGGCGGCCTCGGGGGTGCCGCGGCCATGGGCCTCAAACCCTCCGGCGACAGCTCCAGGGCCGCGGTGACCCGGCGGGTCTCCCTCTCGGAGATGTTCGGCGGCAGGGAGAAGGACGGGGTCATCTTCCTGGGGGCGGGTGCCGGGGGGCAGCGGGACACGGGGGAGTGGCGGGACAGCTTCAGCATCTTCCAGGTGACCGGGCTGGCCATCACCGTCAAGGCGGGCAGGGACGAGTCCCTGGCCTGGGTGACGGGGCTCTCCGACGGCAGGGGCGTCGGGGGGGCGGCGGTGTCCGCGCTCGACTGCGCGGGGACGGCCGTTTGGTCAGGCGAGACCGGACCGGACGGGCTGGCGAGGCTCCCCGGAGCCAGGGAGCTGGCGGGGGCGGGGTCCCCGGACTGCCCGAGGATGCCCCGCTCGCTTCCGGCTCTCCATTTCACCGCCGCCAAGGGCGGCGAGCGCGTCTTCTGGAGCCTCCGGTGGGGCAGCGGCTTCGATATGGACGGCATGAAGATCCGGGACTTCCGCGATCCCATATCGGAGGGCTGGAAGGAGGCGTTCCTCGTCTCTTCGCAGCCGGTCTACAGGCCGGGGGAGACGGCGAGGCTGAAGATCATAGCGCGGAACTTTTCGGGGGACGACGTGACGGTGCCCCTGCCGGGCAGGGTCAGGCTCATCCTGATGGATCCCCTGGGCAGGGCCGCCCTGGACGTGCCGGCGGAAACGGGGGAGTACGGCACGGCGTCTCTGGAGTGGCCGATACCTGAGGGGGCCCCGTACGGTGAATGGAAGGTCGTGGTCGACTTTGACCCCGACGAGTGCCGGGAGGCCGAGTGGCTGGCACATCCGCGCAGGGAGAGCGACTACGCCGGGGCGGGGACCTTCCGGACGGGCTTCTTCCGGACGCCGGCTTTCGGGCTGGAGCTGGGCCGGACGGAGGACGCCTTCGCCGGCGACAGGGTGGAGTTATCCGCCGTGGCAAGCTACCACTTCGGGGCGCCCCTGGTCGGGGGCGAGGCCGAGTTCGAGCTCCGCCAGGAGCCCCTGTGGGACTTCGCGCCGCCGGGATTCGGTTCCGGGTGGGCGTTCACGGCCCGCAGGGCCCTGGAGAGGGACGCCGAGGGCGGCTGGGCCTCCGATCCCGCGCCGCCGGGCACGGCAGCGGGGGGGAGGGCCGCGACCGACGGGGAAGGCAGGGCGGTCTTCGCCGTCGAGATCCCCCGGGACGGCCCGCCCGTGCCCAGGCACTTCACCCTCACGGTCAGCGCCAGGGACCGGGATTCCCGCCCCGTGTCGCGCGCGGGATCCTTCACCGCCCATCCGGCGGGACTCTATGCCGGGATCAGGACGGAGGGCTTCGTTGGCGAGGAGGGGAAGCCCATGAAGGTATCCCTGGTCGTGACCCGGCCCGACGGGACCGCCGTTCCGGGCGAGGCCGTGAAGGTTTCCCTCTACCGGCGGTCCTGGACGCAAGTCCGCAGGCTTTCCGCCGGCGGCTCCTGGGACCGCGTGAGCGGATTCGACGACGTGCTGGTCTCGTCGCTGGAGATCCCGAGCGGGGCGGAGCCGGTAACTGTCGGGCTCACCCCTGTCCAGGCGGGTTTCCATTTCGCCGTGGCCGAGGTGAAGGACCCCGCCGGCCGCGCGGCCATGGCCTCCTGCGACTTCTTCGCCGCCGGGGCCGGGGCCTCCTGGCCGACGGCCGACGACGTCTCGGTGGAGCTCTCCGCCGACAGGAGCGGGTACAGGCCCGGCGACACGGCCAGGATCCTGGTGAAGAGCCCCTTCGAGTCCGGGACCGGGCTCTTCACGGTCGAGCGCGGCGGGGTGCGCGAGGCGAGGACCTTCGATCTGGCCGGCGGCGCCCCGGTCCTGGAGTACCTGGTCTCGGAGGACGACGCCCCCTCGGTGTACGTGTCCGTGGTCCTGGCACGGGGCCGCTCGGCCCCGCCGCCGGGGGACCCCGGCGAGGCGGATCTCGGGAGACCGGGCTTCCGCAGGGGATATCTGGTCCTGCGGGTGCTCCCGGAACGGGACAGGCTCAGGGTGGAAGTGACGCCCGCCGAGGCCGTCGCCGCGCCGGGCGGGGAGGCCTCCGTCAGGGTCAGGGTGACGGACTCCTCCGGGGCGCCCTTCACTGACGGCGAGGTGGCCCTGGCGGTGGTGGACGCAGGGCTCGTCCAGACAGGCGGCGACGGGGCCTTCCGCCCCGAGGCCCTCCTGTGGAAGGACCTGCCCCTGAGCGTCCGCTCGGCCACCTCCATGTCGGGCGTCCTGGACGCCCGCGACGGCTCCCGGAAAGGCGGCCCCGCCCCCGCCCCCGGGGGAGGCGGCGGCATCGGGGCCGCGGAGGGGACCGAAACGAGGAGGGACTTCAGATCGGTCGCGCACTTCGAGCCGGGCCTGAAGCCCGACGCGAACGGGGAGGTCTGGAGCTCCTTCACCCTCCCGGACAACCTGACCGCCTTCAGGATCTTTGCCGTGGCCACCGGCAGGGGGCGCGAGGCGGGAACCGGCGAGGGCGGGATCACGGTCACCAGGGACCTTGTCCTCCGCGCGTCCCTGCCCGGTCATCTCACGGCGGGCGACGAGTTCGCGGCCTCCGCCGTCGTCACCTCAAGGGCCGCGGGCGGGGGCGAGCTCAGGGTGGCCGTCCGTCCCCTGGGGGGCATGGAGCTCCTGGACGATCCGGTGAAGACCGTGACGGTCCGGCCCGGCGAGAGCGTGGAGGTTTCTTTCGGCGCACGGGCCGTCCCCGACGGTCCCGGCTCCGGCCCGGGC